>CAIXTT010000340.1 GCA_903922455.1 uncultured Bacteroidota bacterium
GCTTGGTTTGGGTTCAGAAATTCTTTCTGTTTGAAATCCGTTCTTCGAAGGCATCGGTTCATCCGCTACTTCCTGAGTTTTCAATTCTGATTGTGGCTTCCTCACCTTTTCAGCACTTACAGAATGAGCCTGATAAATAGTAGCTTCGGCTTCCATTTCCTCTTCTGTACGCTGCGGAATAACCCGTTGACGCTTAGGTCTTCCGTTTGCGTTATCGTCGTTTTCAGTTGAAGTTTTGGGAGCAGCTACTGGCCTTGCTTTCTTAACTTCAGGAGCCTCTTCTGCTTTCGCAGTTTGCTTTTCCTCAGTTTTGGCAGTCGGCTTTTCTTTTGATTTAGCAGTAGCGCGAGGTTTTTTCGCTGATTCCACTTTCTCAGGTGCTTCGATTCCTAAATTCTCTAAATTGATTTCGGGATTGAGGGCTTGGTGGTCGAGGATTTTGTAAATTAAGTCTTGCTTTTTTAATTGATCAAAACTTTCGATGCTCATCTTCTTCGCAATATCTTTCAATTCCGGGAGGAGCTTTTCATTCAGTTGAATGATGTCAAACATTTAATAATATTTTTAATTGTGATAACAATCAGTAAATCCTGAAAGAATCAGGTATTGTTGAATTTAAGGGGGGATTTTTTTGAAGAGGGCCCGTATGGCCTACTACTAAACGTATAAAAACTGCATTTATCTGCAATTACTCTGCAATGATATAACTAAAACGTGAAAACTGCAAATAATGTTTTAATAAGTTTCAAATTTGTTATAAACAGGGTGTTTTCCAAATTATACTTTAACATTATTGACCCTTAGATTGATAGGAGCGAAGTTTTTGTTAGATGTAATCCTGATGTGTAATCGTTTTTCACGATTTCTACATCAATTATGCAATAGATTCTTCTATTGCATAATAATGGATTACGCATCTTTGTAGTTCTAAATAGGTACACAATGATTCAACGAATTCAAAGTTTATATCTCTTCTTAGTAGCCATTGCTGGCATCTTTATGTTCATTTATCCCTTTGTTAGCTTAGTTCCCGACACTACAGGCGCCGATCCTTCCATCTATTATGTTTCTTCTTTAAAGATTGAGGTATTGTTAAACGGCGCTTCTTCCGTTTTTATGCGACTTTGGCCTATGGTAATTTTGAATACAATAATTGTAGCTTTTGCATTGTTTGTAATTTTTCAATTTAAAAAACGTAAAACACAAATTGTGTATACTTATTTTTTGCTTTTTCTTTTGATGGGTGAAATTGGGTTAATTATTTTTGATGTGTACACATTAAACAATGCGGTGGGTGCCGGACATTCTATTTCATATACCGTATTTACTTTATTCCCTATTCTTCAAATTGTTTTTACGCGAATGGCTACATCCGCAATTAAACGTGATGAAGCGTTAGTGCGTTCTGCCGATCGTTTACGTTGATTGTTTACTTCTTTCAATTTCGATGACTTCTACATTATGAATTTTTCCTAAACTCACTTCAAAACGAATCATGGTTCGTGTTACGTGAAATCCATAAATACCGGCTGCACCTGGATTCATGTGTAGGAGTGGGGGAGATGCGTTTCTCGAAACATTTAAGATGTGACTATGTCCACAAATAAATAAGTTAGGACGATATTGTTGTATTATTTTTTTTGCAGAAGGGATGTAGTTTCCTGGTTTGCCGGCAATGTGTAACATTAAAACTCTTAATCCTTCGCATGAAAAAAATAAATGTTCAGGAAAACTAACTCTCACTTGTGCGTCATCGATGTTTCCATGTATTGCTCTAAATGGTTTTAATTTTTGGATGGTATCTGCCACTTTGATGGCACCAATGTCTCCTGCATGCCAAACTTCATCCGCCGCTTTTACATGTTTTAAGATGGTCTCGTCGATGTGACTATGCGTATCTGAAATCAATAAAATTTTTTTCATGATCGCAGTTCGATAAAGTAGGAGAGGACCTTGAAATTAAATTTTTTCAACTTGTTCCGTAGCCACCCAACCTACATTACCGTTCGCAATTTTAATTTTTTTCCAGCCTTTAGTTTCTTCGGTGATTTCTACTTTCGTTCCTTGGTGGAGCATAAATAAGTTAGTACTCTTTTCATCCGGCGAACTTTTTATGTAAGCACTTGCTTCCATCACAATAGCGCCATGATTTCCGTAAATAAGTCGGTGTGAAGCCATCGAAATGTAATAGCAAATCCCCGACAGAATTAATAAATTAATACTTGCTAGGAACATGTTACGCTTGAAACTAACGGTCTTCGCAAATATATAAGCAATACCTGCAGCCAGGGATATCCATAAAATACTAATGGAAAGTACACTCCATAATCCGGTAGAAAGTGCATTCAAAAACGATTGCCACCATCGCTGATAAAACAATAATGGAATCGGTTCAATTTTATCGACGGTATTAGAATAAGCAATTTTTAAGTTGTAGTTGATGTCTTCGTCGTCGGGATTTAAGGTTTTAGCTCTTTCGTAATTTAAAATAGCATCCGCAATATTTCCTTCTTTAAAATGACTGTTTCCTAAATTATAGTAAACTAAATAATTTGTTTTGTTTTCTTTTAAGATGGAATCATATAGCGCAATACTTTGCGCATACTGCTTTCCTCTGTATAATTCATTGGCTTTTTTAAAAAGTAATGGTGATGTAGAAGCATGAAGTGGATTATTTCCAATGAGGATTACAATCAGAATGATATATTTTATAAATGAATTTTTCATGCTTTTAACCCTCCTTCAATGGCAGAAATTACTTTTTCAGAACTGGCATATACGGATGCTGCAGAAATTCCTCCTCCTAATCCTCCATAACGTGCCATCTCGCAATCGTCGATGTTTTTCAGGTATTGTTGTATTAGATCCGAACTTACTTTTTGTTCTTCTAGTAAAGAAGCTGCTTTCTCTTTGCTCATCTCAGAAAGAGGCAATGAAAATTTATCACCAATGTATCCCATCAAGGCCTTATGAATTTCTTCCATCACGGGTGAATCTTGATTCCTTTCTAGTAATTTTCTAGCTGCAGTTAATCGTTTACGTGCTACACTCGTTGCATTTTTTTTCTTAAAGAGAGCGGAATTGCCAGCCAGTTTGTTTTGTTGTTGTTGCCAAAAGAAAATTCCACCAAAAAGAAGGAATGGACATAAACTTAAAGTGACGAACAGAGGAGATCCATAAAAACTATTGAGTCCTTGATTAAAATTGGGTTCTTGAATTTTAATGTAGCGAATATCATTTCCAATCATTCGAAATTCGCTTTTTTCAGTGGGTCCTGCTGAAGCACTCGTATAATTTCCACTGCCTTTTCCAACTTGAATAGTATAAGGTCCTGCTGTTTTACTGATGTATTGCTTCTTGCCTAAATCGAAGTAAGAAAAAGTGAAAGCTGGAATTTCATACTCTCCTTCGTGTCGGGGAATAATTAAATACTCAATACTCTTGGTGCCATTTACCCCTGATGTTGAAGCCTTAAAATTTTCTGATAATTTTGGATCGTAACTTTCTAAGTCATTTGGAAATTCTATCGTAGGAAAATCAGCTAATTTTAAATTCCCACTCCCTGAAATTTTTAATTTTAAACTGATGGCTTCATTTGCCTTGGTCGAGTTTTTATCAAGTTTTGCTTCGAAGTTCAGTTGTCCAACGGCTCCGCTAAATCCAGGAGGAGGATTGCCTGGCAAATCACTTACTCTTATTTTAATGGGATCACTTTTGAAAGCGTACTTAATATCTTTTGCTCCACCCATCCCAAAGAAAGGATCATTGAAAATACTGAAAGGGTCGTTGCTTCGTTGTGCATTTACTTTCACTCGAGCTATGCACTCTATTTCCATAGGCTGTACCGTTAGTAAACCAGTTTGCTGTGGAAAGAGAACTAATTTTTTTATCTCCCAAACCGTATAACGTTGTCCATCGATTACTTCTGTGTTTCGCTCTAAAGCCTGTGGGAGTTGGATGTCTTGATTCCAGAATCCATCGTAATTTGGCATTTTAGGAATGGCGAAATCAACTAAATTAACATTACTATACAATTTAAAAGTAAGCAAGGCCCCTTCACCTTTCATCAAGTTGCTTTTGCTTAAGATGGCTTTTGCAAAAATATTTTTATCACTTAAAATACTTTCTTCGTCGTTGCTTTTTTTCTGTTGTTGAGCGGCTCCTTTTACCACCGTAATTTGTACAACGTTGGACGCAATTCTTTTTCCTTCGGAATCAATACTGGCCGGACCAATTTTATAATTCCCAACATTTCGCGCTTGTAAATAATAGGTAAAGCTAATCGACTGAGTAAATTGCCCATTGATGTATTGCATATTCGAACTTTGATTGGGCCCCGATAAAATGTTGAATTCTCGAAGGTCGGGACCTTGAAAAGATCTTCCCGCTCCATTAAAGGTGTAGGTGATTTGAAGTTGCTCGTTTAGTCCGATGGTGGATTTATTAGCAGTAGCTGCGAGGAATGGTGTTTGTGCAATTACAGGTTGCATCGACAATACAAAAAAATTAAAAAGACAGACCAGTATTTTTACTTTTTTCTTCAAGATGAAATTCATTTTCATAGGTTCTTCGGAATGCGGTACAAATTAAACGTTTCTAAAATGAAATTTCGTTGAATTTAACGGTTCCTTAACAGCTTTCTTTTTTACTCTAAATAAACGGCTTCTTTTCCTTTACTAAAATCAACACGAATGTGATCTTGCAAAGTGGTGCTTAAGGTGATTCCTACAAAGTCAGCTTCTACCGGATATCTTTTATGGTCTCTATCTACAAGTAAAACAGTTCTAATTTTTCGCATATCTGCTTCCAGAAAAGGGCGCAAACTATACATCAATGTTTTGCCTGAGTTAAGTACATCGTCAACGACAATTACAGTTTGGTCTTTCAACACTTCCTTTTCTTGCAATGGACTCATTTTTATTTTGATTGGATTTTCTTTATCCACTTCAATCTTGATCAGTTTCACGGGGATAGGGCAAATCTTTTTAAGTGCTTCACATAGTCTTTCAGCAAACAAAAATCCGCTTTTAGCGATTCCCGCAATTAGGAGTTCAGGTTGATTGAAGTTGTCTTCATAAACTTGAAAAGCCAAACGATCAATGCGCTGTTGAATTTGCTTACTGTTAAGGAGGAGAGTAGAATTACGAGGCATACTCTTATTTTTCGTTTTCGTTGGATTCAACAATTTCGTTTTCCCATCTTCCTGCGCCGGCATAACGATTTTTGTAATAGGTTTCGTCTAAATTACTGATAATTACTCCATTGGAAGTGCTAGCGTGTACAAATTTATTATTTCCTAAGTACAATCCTACATGTGAAATTCTTCGTCTGCTTGTTTTAAAAAACACTAAATCACCCTCTTTAATATCATCCTTCTTTATATGAGTAAGTTTTTCATATATATCAGCCGAATTTCTTGCTCCTATTTTCTTTCCATAAACACGGTTAAATAATACAGTCACAAAACCAGAACAATCAACACCTTTCTCGCAATTTCCTGCATATTGATAAGGAGTACCCAGCCATGTAGAGATGGTATCATATAACATGATGTTAGCATCTGAATTTAGTTGAAATCCAACCTCTTGTGATAAATATTCCTTTTTGTATTGGAGAATAAAGCTTTCTCCTGTATCGCTAGCTGTTAGATGTTCCTGAGCGAAAATGCTCGGAGCACTAAGACAGAATAGGAGGAGGAGTTTCTTCATCTTTGGCAAAAATAGTCAATCTAGATTATAGTTTCGAAGCAATGAAAAACAGCTCTTTTCCACTTCTGGGGGAGATGGAATTGTGGCAAGGTTCAAGCTTTTCGAATCGTAAGGAAGGATGGAATGTATTTTCATATTCAGACTTACTACCCCCAAAGGGCGGACCTTCCGTTTCAAATTGACAGTCGAATAAAAGTCCCGCCAACTTTCCGTTTTGGGAAAGGAGTTGATGCATGTGTTCAACATATTTATTTCTTAAGATGGGATCTAGGGCACAAAAGAAAGTTTGTTCAATGATTAGATCATAACTTCCTTGATGAATAAAAAAGTCTTGATGTAGTAAATGTTCTTTCGGAAAACTGGGATTGTTTTTTTGGAATTGCATGAGAGGACTTTCTGCAAAGTCAAGTAAAAATACATTCTTAAATCCGTTGGAATGAAGGTAAGCCGCTTCATGAGCATTGCCGCATCCTGGTATTAATATTCGCAAATTTTTGTTGTCAAGGGTATTGAAATATTCCATGAGTGGAGTGGAAATATTTCCAATATCCCAACCTGTTTCCCCTTTTTGATAACGCGCTTCCCAGTAAGAATCACTTAGTTTTTTATCCATTCGTTTTTTATTTTGGATCAATTACCAATAGCGATTTAGGTTGTAAAACAACATCAATTTTTTTAATAGGTTCACAGGCTTCTCCATCTATATGCAA
>CAIXTT010000341.1 GCA_903922455.1 uncultured Bacteroidota bacterium
ATCACCCAATGATGGAAGAAAGTTTACATCATGCTATATAATTATTAAATCTAGAATCTACTTAAATTAAATATTTCGAAAAGCTATGAACTTGTTGTTAACCCTAGCAGTTGTCTTTGGTATTCTGGTGCTTGTCCGAATAGCGAATGTTGCCCAAATGGCAGCAGAGCTTTCTGGAGAAACCGACGAAGAAGAAGAGGAAAAAGCAAATAAATGGAATAGCCTCGGATTCCTTCTGTTTATGGTGATTGGCCTGCCCTTAATGGTTTATTGTGCTATTAAATGGAGACCATTGATGTTACCGGTTGCTGCATCAGAGCATGGTGTAGGTGTGGATAAACTCATGGATATTAACTGGTGGGTTCTTATTATCACTTTCTTTATTACTTCTATTTTACTTTTTTGGTTTGCATATAAGTATCGATACAATAAAAACAGAAGATCTTATTATTTCCATGATAATATGAAATTGGAATTGATTTGGACCGTTGTTCCTACCATTGTTCTTTCTGGATTAATTGTGTCGGGATTGGTGGAATGGAATAAAATTACGGATATCGCGAAAACAGATCAAGGGATGAAAGTTCAGATTTATGCAAAGCAATTTGATTTCACAGCGCGATATGCAGGGAAAGATAATATGTTGGGAACTTCTTTTTTTAGAGATATTACAGATGCTAATCCCTTGGGTGTTGATTCGGCGGATGCCGCTGCTGCCGATGATAAAACGTCTCAGGAACTTGTGATGCCGGTGGACGAGGATATAGAATTAGTGATTAATTCTAGAGATGTAATTCACTCCGTGTACTTGCCTCACTTCCGCGTTCAAATGAATGCTGTACCGGGGATGGCCACACGTTTTCACTTTAAGCCAACAATTACCACTGCTAGAATGAAGGAAATTACAGGCAATGCAAAGTTTGAATACATCATGCTTTGTAATAAAGTATGCGGTGTTGCTCATTACAATATGAAAATGCCGGTACGAGTAATTGAAAGAGATGAATTTGTAAGGTGGTTAAGAGAGCAGAAGAAAGTTTTTACACGTGAAGCCCTAAACGCAGCTGCGGCCACCACCACTCCTGTAGATTCTGCCGTGGTTAGTGCGAAATAAGTTAGTTAAATTCGATTGAAATAAATTACAAAGAGAAAATAATCACCAATGGAAGTGAATCAACATAACGAATTGAGCGCGCATCATGATGACCACAGTCATCACGGGCACGATGATCATCACGAACATGAAGAAAGTAATAACTTCTTTGCGAAGTACGTTTTTACTACAGATCATAAAATGATCTCCAAGCAGTTCTTGATAACTGCAATTGTAATGGCATTCTTGGCCATGGCAATGTCAATGATTTTCCGTTTGCAATTGGCTTGGCCCGATGTTAAATTTCCTTTCTTAGAAGATGTATTAGGCCGATGGGCTAAAGACGGAAAATTAGATCCTGGTTTTTATTTAGCGTTAGTGACCATCCATGGTACGATCATGGTTTTCTTTGTACTAACAGGTGGATTATCGGGAACATTTGCCAACTTACTTATTCCTTTTCAGGTAGGAGCACGTGATATGGCCTCTGGATTCCTGAACGCGCTTTCGTTTTGGTTCTTCTTTGTTTCTACGATTGTAATGTGTTCTTCTTTATTTATTGAGTCAGGACCTGCCTCGGGAGGTTGGACAATTTATCCGCCATTGAGTGCTTTACCACAAGCCATTCCGGGCTCCGGCTTGGGGATGACATTATGGTTGATCTCCATGGCTTTGTTTATCGCTTCTTCCTTGTTAGGGGGTATTAATTATGTTACTACTGTTCTGAATCTTCGTACGAAGGGAATGAGCATGACGAAATTGCCTCTCACCGTTTGGGCTCTCTTTATTACCGCAATTCTTGGAGTTCTTTCTTTCCCGGTATTATTAGCTGCAGCGTTGTTGTTGATCTTTGATCGTAGCTTTGGAACAAGTTTCTTCTTGAGTGATATCTTTATTGATGGTGCTCCACTGGATTACGCAGGAGGTTCGCCTATTTTATTCCAACACTTATTCTGGTTCCTGGGTCACCCTGAAGTATACATTGTACTTCTTCCTGCATTGGGACTTGCTTCTGAAGTAATTTCTGTGAATTCTCGTAAACCCATCTTCGGTTATAAAGCCATGATCGGTTCGATGTTGGTGATTGCATTCCTTTCATTTGTCGTTTGGGGACATCATATGTTTATCACCGGAATGAATCCATTCCTTGGTTCGGTATTCGTATTCACTACCCTCCTCGTAGCAATTCCATCAGCTGTTAAAGTCTTCAACTATTTAACAACACTCTGGAAAGGAAATATTCAGTTTACACCGCAAATGATGTTTGCGATGGGATTGGTTTCAACATTTATCACAGGTGGATTAACTGGAATTATTTTAGGAGACTCCACACTCGATATTAATATTCATGACACCTATTTCGTGGTGGCTCACTTTCACATCGTAATGGGATCTTCTGCCATCTTCGGAATGTTTGCCGGGGTGTATCATTGGTTCCCGAGAATGTATGGTCGAATGATGAATCGTAAATTAGGCTATGCTCACTTTTGGTTAACCTTGCTCGGAGTATATGGTGTATTCTTCCCAATGCATTTCTTAGGTTTGGGTGGTGTGCCTCGTCGTTATTATGCGAATACAGGTTATGAAGCTTTCCATGCATTTGTGGATATTAATGTGATCATTACCATTTTTGCAATGATTGCAGGATTCGCTCAATTGATCTTCGCATTTAACTTCTTCTATAGTATGTTCAGAGGTAAAAAGTCAGTTCAAAATCCTTGGAAAGCGAATACGCTTGAGTGGACATCTCCCGTTGAACATCTCCATGGTAACTGGCCAGGCGAACTTCCAACTGTACACCGCTGGCCTTACGATTACAGTAAGCCTGGTGCCCCCGAGGATTTTATTCCGCAAACAGTACCTTACTCCGAAACACCAGAGAGTAATACGCCCGATGATCATAAACATTAAAAAATAATAAAATTATTAAAAGCCTAGGTTTTAAACCCTAGGCTTTTTTGTTGTTGATTTTTTTCGGGGTAGATGGATGTCAATCACGCTGAAAAAAAACCTTATTTTTGTACCATGAGCAATTTCGAAAATACAGCGGCGTGGGCGCAGAACATGGATGAGCAAGATGAGTTGGCTTCTTTTCGTCAACGCTTTCATATCCCTATTCATCACGGACAAGAGACCGTATATTTTTGTGGAAACTCTTTAGGACTTCAACCCAAACAAACAAGTCATTATGTGTTGCAAGAGTTGCAAGACTGGGCAACGCTCGGTGTGGAGGGCCATTTTAAACCGCATACAGGCTGGTTTGGATATCATGAATTATTGAGAGATGCCACCGCTCGATTAGTAGGCGCACAACCGCAAGAAGTGGTAGTGATGAATCACCTTACCGTAAAC
>CAIXTT010000342.1 GCA_903922455.1 uncultured Bacteroidota bacterium
ATCTTTTACATCTCGAGTAAAAATAATTTCTTGCTGATCGACGGTGAAAGAAGGAAAATATTCTGCTTCTGGTGTATTAATACCTTGTCCGAGGTTGATGGGCTGATAAGGTACTGGATGCTTTACGGCATCAATTGCAAACACGCAGTTTTTTATTTTTTGATTGGCTTCTGCAATGAATTCTTCACTTAAGTTTTTTGAGAAGTTAATGTAATTCTCAAAATTCACTTTAGCATTTTCATAGTTTGCAAACTTCATTTCTAAATCGCCCACCAACATATTTACTCCAGGTAAATACGAAGGAGAAATCTGTACTACTTTGCGGTAATGTTCTAATGAACTTTTATAATCACGCCCCTCCAAATAAATCTGTCCCAACACCATCCAAGCCTCAATAAAACTGGTGTCTTTGCGAATGGCGGATTCCATCAACTTAATTGCCTTTACATCCTGCCGACTGTCATATTGTTTTTTTCCGTCTTCGTAATCTCGAACTGCTGATTTATTGGACGAAGAATATTTTCCAGTACCAGGCTGAGCTTTACAATGAATAAATGAAGTCGCAAAAAAGAAGAAGAGCAATGCCCATTTGACGTTACGAAATTGTAAATTTGTTGTTGAACTTTGCATCTTATTTTAGTTAGATGTGTTTACGGAACGTTTATGATTTTATGCGTTTGTAAAGAAATTTTCCACATCGGATTTGTTTTTACATAATCAATCATTCCAGGGATGTGGTGATCAAATTTACTGTATTCGGCTTGCAAATAAAGTTTACAATCGGTAGGAACACCCCGTAAAAATTGCTCAGCAAATTGATAGTCGCTCGTATGATTAATTATCACTTTTAATTCATGAGCCATTGATAGCATTTCAGGCAATACTGATTTGAACTTTTTGGGTGAAACACAAATCCAATCCACTATTCCACTTAACTGATAAACGCCAGACGTTTCAATCGCAATTTCGAACCCCTTATCTTTTAATAAACGGGTAAGGGGTACTAAATCGTACATAGCAGGTTCGCCTCCTGTTATAACTACAAATCGTGAAGGGTATTGTGTTGCCTCGTTTACAATAGAGTCAATGGAACGAACAGGATGTTTTTCGGCATCCCAACTCTCTTTTACATCGCACCATTGACATCCTACATCGCATCCACCTAAACGAATGAAATAAGCAGCACGGCCACTATGAAAACCTTCACCTTGGATTGTATAAAAAGCTTCCATAACAGGAAGTGATTGACCTGTCTTATTGCTTGACATGAGCAGGATAAATTCGATGTTGAGCGGAAAGCAATGTGTTTTGCAATAATCCAATGATCGTCATAGGACCTACTCCCCCCGGCACAGGAGTAATAAAACTGCATTTCTCAGCAACATTTTTAAAATCGACGTCTCCAGCCAAACGAAATCCGCTTTTTAATTCGGGTGCTTCTACTCTAGTCATACCTACATCAATGACAACAGCTCCTTCTTTCACCATATCCGCTGTTACGAAATAAGGCACACCAATAGCCGCTATAATAATATCGGCTTGTAAACAAAGTTCTTTTAGTTTTGAAGTGCGGCTATGCGTCAACGTTACGGTACAATTTCCTGGATTTGTATTTCTAGAAAGTAAGACGGAAATGGGTGTTCCAACAATATTACTTCTTCCAATCACTACGCAATGTTTTCCTGATGTTTCAATGTTGTATCGCTCCAGCAATTGCATAATCCCTTTTGGAGTAGCCGGCAAGTAAGTCGGCAATTCTTCAACCATTCTACCCAAGTTCACAGGATGAAAACCATCCACATCCTTAGCGGGATCAATGGCCGCAGTGATATGATGAACATTGATGTGCTTTGGCAATGGAAGTTGAACTATAAATCCATCTACTCCATCATCATCATTTAATTCTTTGATGACTTTAATGAGTTCTTCTTCCTTCATGGAAGCATCAAAACGACGCAATGTACTCTCAAAACCAACTTCTTTGCACGTTCGAATTTTATTTCCCACATACGTTTCAGAGGCACCATCATTCCCAACTAAAACGGCAACTAAGTGTGGTGCACGATCACCTCCTGCTAAGATAGCTTCTACCTCTGCTTTGATCTCTTCTTTGATTCCTTGAGAAGTTTCTTTTCCGTCGATTAAAATCACAATCTTTTCAATTTTTTTTAAGGTCTTCTGGCAGGCATATTGCGCATCATTTTTTGCGCATTTCCAGTCGTAAACATTTTCATCATCTTGCGCATATCTTCAAATTGCTTTAACAACTTGTTTACATCTTGCACGGTTCTTCCGCTTCCACTTGCTACTCTTTTCTTCCTCGGGCCACTTAATATTTCTGGCTTCTCGCGCTCTTCATTGGTCATGGATTGAATGATGGCTTCAATATGTTTGAATGAATCATTATCGATATCAACATCCTTCATAGCTTTGCCCATACCGGGAACCATCGCCATCAAATCTTTTATATTTCCCATCTTTTTAATCTGTTGTAGTTGACCTAAAAAGTCGTTCAAATTAAATTGATTCTTGGCAATTTTCTTTTGTAATTCGGCAGCTGCTTTCTCGTCAAATTGTTCTTGTGCACGCTCTACCAAACTTACAATGTCACCCATTCCCAAGATACGATCCGACATCCTGCTTGGATAGAAAATATCCAATGCATCCATCTTCTCACCCGTACCTACAAACTTGATGGGTTTATTTACTACTGATAGAATCGAGATGGCAGCACCACCTCTCGTATCACCGTCTAACTTAGTAAGCACAACACCATCAAAATTGATCCGCTCATTAAACGCCTTGGCCGTATTTACTGCATCTTGACCTGTCATGGCATCCACCACAAATAAAGTTTCCTGCGGCTTGATGGTTTCCTTGAGTCGTGCAATCTCATCCATCATTTGCTCATCCACCGCTAAACGACCTGCGGTATCAATGATGATGGTATTTAATCCTTGCTTTTTAGCATGGTCAATCGCATTCCGAGCAATTTTAACTGGATCTGTATTTTCTCTTTCTGAATAAACTTCAACCCCAATTTGTTCACCTAAAACATGCAATTGATCGATAGCTGCCGGACGATAAACGTCACAAGCCACCAATAAAACCTGACGACCTTTCTTCGATTTTAGATGATTGGCCAGTTTTCCACTCAACGTCGTTTTACCAGATCCTTGTAATCCCGACATCAAAATGATACTTGGATTTTCTTTTAGGTTGATTTCAGAAACATCGCCACCCATGAGTGCAGTTAGCTCCTCATGCATGATTTTCACCATCAATTGTCCGGGAGATACTGAAAGCAGTACATCACGACCAATGGCTTTTTCTTTCACAACATCAGTGAAATGCTTGGCTACCTTATAGTTAACATCGGCATCCAAGAGGGCTTTCCGAACTTCTTTTAAAGTTTCGGCAACATTTATTTCACTAATCTTCCCCTGCCCCTTCAGCGTTTTAAACGCCCTCTCGAGTTTATCTGATAAATTTTCGAACATTTTTTCTAGTAATGTGCAAATTTAATGAAAAGGGACTATTAAGAGAAAGGGATTTGGAATTAAGTTGAATTGGTTACGAATTACGA
>CAIXTT010000343.1 GCA_903922455.1 uncultured Bacteroidota bacterium
AGATGAAATATTTACTTCTTAGTATTTGCAGTGTCTTCATTTTCTGTTCAGCATTTGCACAAACAGAGAATGAAAAAGCGATTGAAGAAATTTTAGAGTTCCGAAGAGGTTTAGATAAAGACTATCAAGATCCCAAAGAATCGCCATTAGGTGAGAAGAACATTGCAAGTTTTACAGGTCACCGTTACTTTCCTATAGATTTAGGATTGAGGGTTTGGGCGCGAGGAGAAGTTTTGAAAAACGAGAAATCGTTTCTCATGAAAACCAGCGGACCAAAAACTCCTGAGTATAAAAAATATTTGAAACTCATATTTTCGATTGATGACAGTACGTATGTATTGTATGCGTATCAAAATGTTCTCTACTCTCAAAAAGAAGAATATATAGATCATTTATTTTTACCTTTTACGGATAAAACCAATGGATTTGAAAGTTATGGAGGCGGACGATATATTGATCTTCGTATACCCGCAACCGATAGTTTACTGTTAGATTTTAATCAATGTTACAATCCGTATTGCGCGTATACTACAGGATACAATTGTCCGATTCCGCCTAAGGAAAATGCTTTGCCAATTAAAATTGAAGTTGGCATTTTAGCGCCTGAGCAGTAATTGTCGTTCCTATTTAATTTTTTGCAACCGTAATAATATTCCTTCGAATAGTGATTTCTGGATGCTAGATTCTAGATTCTAGCTTCTAGCTTCTGATCGAAAAGCCTCTTGTTATACGTTGGCTCTTTACAACACTAGAGAAAAAAGAGACCACTAGAGGTCACAATAGAAATACTTATTGTACTCAAGTGTACTCCATTGTCTTTTGTGTTAAAAATAAAACTCTATAAGTCTAAAATTTATAATCGGAGTTCAAAATTCTTTCCGAGATACACTCGACGAACTTGTTCGTCGGCCGCGAGTTCTTGTGCGCTGCCTTCTTTAAGGATTTTACCTTCGAAAAGGAGATAGGCGCGATCGGTGATGGTGAGCGTTTCATGCACGTTATGATCGGTGATAAGAATGCCTATGTTTTTCGCTTTTAATTTGTGAACGATGGCTTGAATATCTTCTACTGCGATGGGATCAACACCAGCGAATGGTTCATCTAACAAAATAAACTTTGGACTTACGGCTAAGCATCGTGCAATTTCAGTTCTTCTTCTTTCTCCACCCGATAAAAGATCACCGTTACTTTTTCGAATTTTTTGGAGTCCGAATTCATTTAATAATTCTTCAACTTTTTCACTTTGTTCTTCTTTCGACATTTTTGTCATCTCTAACACCGCCTTGATGTTATCTTCTACCGAAAGTTTGCGAAATACCGATGCTTCTTGAGCTAAATATCCTACGCCCATTTGAGCACGTTTGTACATGGGCTCATCGGTGATTTCTAAATCATCTAAAAAAATTTGTCCTTCATTGGGCTTGATGAGTCCAACGGTCATGTAAAAAGTAGTGGTTTTTCCGGCTCCATTAGGACCGAGCAACCCCACTATCTCCCCTTGCGACACGTTAATGGAAACATGATCCACTACGGTACGGCGTTTATAACGCTTAACAAGGTTTTCACTTCGAAGGATTGACATAGGGCAAAATTAGTGAATTATAGGGAATAGTGTATTCAAAAATGTAATTGTTAAAAATTACAATAGGGTGCTGTGC
>CAIXTT010000344.1 GCA_903922455.1 uncultured Bacteroidota bacterium
GGATCTGCAGAACTAGTTGCATTGAAGTTAATGCGTGAAGAAATTACAATTAAAAACGTTCCTTATTACGGAGTAACGGATGATCAGTTCGGATATATACGTCTGGGTAGTTTTACTGATTACGCTGGACAAGAAATGAAACATGCGGTAGAAGATTTGGTGAACAAGCAAAAAGTAAAAGGATTGATTTTGGATTTGCGCGGAAACCCCGGTGGACTTTTAAATGAAGCCGTGAATATTGTAAATGTATTTGTCGACAAAGGTCAAGAAGTAGTAAGCACCAAAGGAAAAGTAAAAGAGTGGGATAAAGTATATCGTTCCTTGAATCCAACAGTCGACACTAAAACGCCACTTGTTGTATTGGTAAGTAGTGGTTCTGCATCGGCAGCAGAAATTGTGAGCGGTGCATTGCAAGATTTAGATCGTGCAGTGATTATTGGTCAACGTACTTTTGGAAAAGGGTTGGTGCAAACAACTCGACCACTTACTTACAATTCACAATTGAAAATTACTACTGCTAAATATTATATTCCGAGTGGTAGATGTATTCAAGCGCTCGATTATACGCATCGCAATCCAGATGGTAGTGTTGGTAAAGTTCCCGATTCGTTGATCTCAGAATTTAAAACCAAGATGGGTCGCAAAGTTTTTGACGGTGGAGGTATTTCGCCAGATTTTGCTACAGAAGCGCCTGCTATCAGTAGCATATCAAGATCATTAATTAATAATTATATTTTGTTTGATTATGCTACAGAGTATAAACTTTCTCATCCAACCATCGGTAACGCAAGAAGCTTTACGATAACCGATGAAGAATTCGAAAATTTTATTACATGGCAAAGCAGCAAGGATTATGAATATACAACGGAGAGTGAAATTATGCTCGAAGAATTAAAAGAAAAGGCAGAAAAGGAAAAGTACTTCGAGCATATTAAAGCAGCGTATGAATCTGTGCAAAAAGTATTGGCTCATGATAAGGCAACTGATCTTCGCTTAAATAAGCAAGAAGTAAAATTGCTTTTGGAAAATGAAATTGTTTCTCGTTACTACTATCAAAATGGTCGTATCGAAGCAAGCTTTAACGACGATCCCGATATTCTCTCTGCCATCAAAGCCTTGAAAGCACCATCAGTCTATCAGTCGATGTTGAGCCGTTCGTATAAACCTTGATTTTTTTATGGTGGTGTCGATTTGTTTTACCTACGATACGTTAAATATGCAATGTAGTGCCCATGCTCAATGATAAAAGATAAGAAAACAGTTCATAGAGTAGGCTCCGCAATCTTTTTTTTCGGTGTGATCTTAACTGCGTTTTCGATGCCATTGTGGAATTTAGGAATGAGTTTAGGACAATTCATTATGGCGGGTGGATGGTTACTCGCTGGAAATTTAAAATCCCGTTTACAATTCGCAACCAAGCAAACAATTTTTTGGTTGTTCATAGGATTGTTTTTGATGCATATAATGGGATTATGGAATACAACCGATTTCAAGTATGCGATGAAGGACATCACAGTAAAGCTTCCACTCTTACTCATGCCCTTATTCATCGCAGCTAGGCCTCAACTAACGGTGAAGCAAGTACGTATTTTATTTCATTTTCTCTTTTTAGGAGTCTTGGTGTCTACGATCACAGGTTGGGCAACTTACCAAGGTTGGACTGGAAAGGAAGTACACGGCTTCCGCGATTTAAGTGTTTTCATCTCGCATATTCGGCTAAGTCTTTTGATTGATGTAAGTATCGTTATGAGTTTGTATTATGCCAAAGAAGCGAATTCAAATATTGAAA
>CAIXTT010000345.1 GCA_903922455.1 uncultured Bacteroidota bacterium
CTGAACGGCATCGAAACCACCTGCGTGTGCAATGCCTGCTCCGGCAAATCCGCCAATCAATGTATGCGAAGAGCTTGACGGAATTCCATACCACCAAGTCAATAAATTCCAAAAGATAGAAGCAAGTAGTCCAGCCATTACAACTATAAGCGTGATGTTTTCTGGTCGGACAGTTTTGGCAACGGTATCAGCAACTTTTAATTCAAAAATCCAGTACGCCAAAAAATTAAACATAGCGGCCCACACTACGGCGGCAGCTGGACTTAATACTTGTGTAGAAACAACAGTGGCGATTGAGTTCGCGGCGTCATGAAAGCCATTGATAAAATCAAATATCAAGGCCATAACAATGACAATAATGAGCATGTTCTCCATACGCCTGATTATGCCATCTTAATGATGATGGATTCAATTACATTGGCTGCATCTTCGCACTTGTCTGTAGCGGTTTCGAGACCATGTAATATTTCTTTCTTCATAATAATTTTAATCGCGTCTTTTTCATTGGCAAAAAGTCCGGCTACAGCATGATCAAAAATATCGTCCGCATGATTCTCGATGCTATTGATTCGAACAAGAGAAGCAGTGATATCGCGCATCCGATCCATATTCTTCAATTCCAACACCGCCGACTTTAGCTCTTGAGTGCTTTGTTGAATCAATTCAGATAATTTAATCATGTCGCTATCGTATTCTTCAATTTTATAAAGTTCCATACGCTTTGCAGATCCATGAATAAAATCAACTACATCATCAAAAGAGGTCACCAATCGATGAATATCTTCCCGATCGAAAGGTGTAATAAAATTACGGCCCAACTCCAAAAAGATCTCATGGGTGATTTCATCACCAACATGTTCCAGTTGTTCAATCTTTCTAAACCAGCGCGGTCGCTCCGACTTTTCGCATATAACAAGCTGATAGATAGCTTGTCCGCACTCATGCAAATTAGTAACCGCCTTATCAAAAAGGGGGAAGAATTTTCGATCTTGGGGAACGAAATACTTTAAGAATCCAAATGATGACATAATATAGAATTGAGGTGCTAAAGTAAAATAAATGTTAAGAAATATTCGATTTAACAATTTATTATTATTCACATCCAGAAAAAACATTTATTCCCTGTCAATCCATCTGCATTAGTATATCAGATAGACAGAAGTATCTTATTCGTACAAGATGATTTTTAGAAACTATCTTTGCACTATGTTTGAGAATAAAGACAACAGAACCGAATTAGAGACTTTGGGTGAATTCGGACTCATCAATCATATAAAACAAAGTATTACACTTCAAAATCCAGGAAGTTTAAGAGGAATTGGAGACGATGCCGCTGTGATTGACAATGGGTTGGGTAGAACGGTAGTCACTACCGACATGCTGTTGGAAGGAGTTCACTTTGATTTAACCTATTCGCCATTAAAACATTTGGGATACAAAGCGGTGGTTGTAAATATCAGCGATATCTGCGCGATGAATGCTATTCCTACACAAATTGTATGCGGCTTAGCGTTATCGAATCGCTTTTCATTAGAAGCGGTAGAAGAGTTGATGTTAGGAATTAAATTAGCGTGTGAAAGATACGGAGTTGATTTAGTAGGAGGAGATACCTGCTCATCAAAAAGCGGATTAGTCATTAGCATTACTGCCATTGGGCATGCGAAAGAAGAAGCATTAATTTACAGAGAAGGAGCTAAGGAAAATGATTTAATTTGTGTGACTGGTGATTTAGGTGCAGCCTATATGGGATTACAATTATTAAATCGCGAGAAAAAAATATTTTTAGAAAACCCGGTTGCTCAGCCCGAATTAAAAGGGTACGATTATTTGTTAGAGCGACAATTAAAACCGGAAGCTCGTTTAGATATCATTCAACGCTTCGAAACTTGGTTTATAAAACCAAGCAGTATGATCGACATCTCTGATGGACTTGCTTCGGAGTTGATGCACATCTGCACACAATCTAAAACAGGTTGTCAGATTTATGAAGAAAAAATTCCGATTGATCATTTAACTTCAGAGTTGGGAAGAGAACTAGGATTGGACCCAACGGTGGCTGCACTAAATGGTGGTGAAGATTATGAATTACTTTTCACCTTATCGCTTGCAGAGTATGAAAAAATAAAAGATAGAGCAGAAATTAGCATCATTGGTCATATGACGGCGCCAGAAGCAGGGTATCGATTTGTAGATCGTCAACAAAATGTGCATGAATTAAAAGCACAGGGGTGGGATGCGTTTAGAGGTTAGATGCTAGATGTTATAGGTTTGAGGTTAGATGTTATGCCTCATGCTCTGACGACCAGCAACAACTAACGAACTGACTGAAATATGCTAATATTAAAAGACATAAAATTTATTAAGTCACCGTTCGATAGAGAAGTAGAAAAGGGACAAATTTCGCTGTAAAGGCGATATTGCAAAGCTTAGTATTTCTGCAAAAAAACGAACGCATAAAAAATTAACTTTGACAAAATAAAACGACGGGGTAAACAGAAAACCGAATAGAGTAAACAAATAAAAAAAACAATGAAGAAATACATGATTGATATTCTTTTACAAGGAATAGATGATGAAACAAGAGTGAAATTATTGTCGAAGGAACAAGAAATAATAAAAGAATGGGAGGACAATGGAACACTTTTGGCTTCCTATATAAAAGGTGACACTGTGGGAATTTACTTGATACTAATGGCTAGCGACAAATCAGACGCAGACAAAAAACTTTCAACTCTGCCTTACTATCCGTATATGAAAATTGAAATAATGACATTGAGGTAATTATTTAGGAATTTAACAAGAAAAGCTTCGCGATTAGATGTTAGATGTTAGATGCTAGATTTAAAAGCTAGAAGCTAGAATCGAATAATAATTAAGTTAAAATAATAATTCATGCGTATTGCGATTACGGGTACTAGAGGAATTCCTAATAATTATGGAGGGTTTGAGCAATGCGCGGAAAATTTAGCGGTGTTACTTGTAAAAGCGGGACACGAGGTAAGTGTATATAGTCCCGATTACCATGATTATGATAAAGATGAATTTCATGGCGTAAAAATTATCAAGCAATGGAATCCCGAAAAGATAATAGGAGCCATTGGAAATTTTATTTATGATTACAACTGCATGCGACATGCGATAAAATCGGAGTGTGATATTTTATTGGTGTTGGGATATACCACCGCTTCTGTATTTTTTCCATTTTTACGAAAAGGAAAAAGCATTTTAGTTACCAATATGGATGGTTTAGAATGGAAGCGAGACAAATGGAACGAACTGGTTAAGAAATTGGCTAAATGGTTTGAGTCATTGGGTGCTCGCTATAGCGATCACTTGATTAGCGACAATGGTGAAATCAAAAATTATTTACAACGTGAATATCATCTCGATTCTACTTTTATTGCATATGGAGCTGAGGTATTCTCTTCACCAAACGAAACTGTGCTCGCGACGTATGGTGTGGAAGCTAAGCAATATGATTTATTAGTAGCTCGATTAGAAAAAGAAAATAATATTGAAATCACTTTAGATGGAATTGTTTTATCGGGCGAAAAAACACCTTTCTTAGTAATTGGAAAACATCAAACACCTTATGGTGAATACTTGAAAGTGAAATATAAATCAAGCGGTCACATTCGATTCATGGGTGGTATCTACAATCAAGATCATTTAAATAATCTTCGTTATTTCGGCAGATATTATTTTCACGGACATTCAGTGGGTGGTACTAATCCCTCTTTGTTAGAAGCAATGGCTTCTAGTGCATATATAATTTCACATGACAATTTATTTAACCGCGATGTGTTGGGTGATCAAGCGTGGTATTTTAATTCAGCAGCGGCAATAGCAACACTTTGGGAAAACAAAGACAAGTTAGAATCAACAAGAACATTATACATTCACACCCAACTCGAGAAAATAAAAAGAGAATATAATTGGCAAAAAATTACAGATCAGTATGAAGATGTTTTTATAAATGTCATGAAGAATCGATAATTTATTTGTCAACGTTATATTCCATCAATCACTGATTAATTGGCACCAAATTTTCTCGATAATGTTTCTCGCAAAGTTTTTCAATGATTAAATCCAAATTTTATCTAATAATAATTATTCAATTCCCTCTTCTATGCAGAGGGAGAGGCTGGAACAATATGCTTGCTATAAATTATCGTATACGAATCATGCATTTCTCTTCGACTGTTTTTCTTCGCTAATTTTTCTCGCAACCCTCGGCAAGCTCAGGTTAAAAAGGCGCGAAGTCGCAAAGTTTCACATACATTTTTTCTCGCTATTTTTTTGCTAAGGCTGATTGAACTTAGATAAACATTAAAAATAAAGAGTAAATTATTCTTTAGCGTTAAATTCCATCAAGTAGAGATCAAACCCATCAGCCCAATAATCCTTTAATTTTTCGACGACTTTAAATCCTCCTTTTTCATAAAAAGTATAAGCATGTTGTGATGTACGAACTCTTATTTTTTTTACAGCTGACATAGACTTTAAAATATCAATTCGATGATGCAACAAAACAGTTCCCACTCCCATGCGTTGATAATGAGGATGCAAAAAATCCCAACTTAACAATCCGACCGCGCCGTTCTCCTTAAAATTTATTCCACCACATCCGGCTATTTTTCCATCGAGTAGCACCACATAGTATTTTTCTATTTCATTCTCCAAATAAAAAATTAAATCTTTTTCTTCTTCAGGCGAAAAAAAAGCAGGGGTATTCATTCGGAATAAGTCAAGAACATTGCTTTTATCTTCTTTAGTAAATTCTCGAATGAATACACCATTTAGCATTTATTAAAACAAACTTATAAATTATCTTTACTCCAGATGAACTTAATAATTCGCTATAGCGTAATTTACAGCTGCTGACGCATTCAGATTGCCATAGCCTTTTGTGCTATTTTTAACAGGATAAAATTGTGCGGTATTGGTTAAACAAGTCATCAATTGCGCTTTGCTCATGTTTGGCTTTGTACTTAATACCAACGCTGCTATTCCAGCAGCAGTTGCAGTTGCACAGGAGCTTCCGCCAATATATGTAGGAGCAGTTCCGGAAGCAGGAAGGCTTAAAGAGTTGCGGCTGCTATTGGTATTTCTTTCCATCGTAATGGTGTACAATACTTGACTTCCATCATGACAAGAAGCGCACTTACTTCCATTTTCCTTCACCCCGGTAACGGCAATGCAAGCACTGTAGGCAGCAGGATAAATTACTCCCCACCAACTGGTCAAATTATAAGAAGTTCCTGCAGCAGCAAAAATAGTTTTACCTAAATTATTTGCATAATCAGCACCATCCTTTAACACGCCACTACCGAATGGAGTACCCATGCTTAAGGAAATAATTCGCACATCAGATCGATTACCCATTTTAATAAATGCATTTTTAGTTGCTGTTTTCTCCGAGGAGGCATCTAACACCACATCATTGGCAGCACGGATAAAATGCAAACCACTTTTATACGCTACGCCGGTGGTAGCATTCTGATTATTCCTTGGACCAGCAGCCAAGCCACACATGCTAGTTCCATGTGTGCAAGAATTATATGCACTAGTTCCTAAGGTATAATCTGTAGAAACCGCTCGACCCACATTCGAATCACCGTTGTTAAATAGAGAACCTAAAAGCGATTGAGAAGTGCTTAACCCCGCATCAATAACACCGATAGTGATTCCTGCTCCTTGACTCACATTCCATGCAGTTGGAATATTCTGATTATTAAAATTCCATGGCACTAAAGCACCGGGAGTTACTGTTGTCCAATCGATGCTGCTTAAAGCATACGTAGATCCATCACAACCAGATCCTGCACGATTCAAATCATTCGGCCAATAATCCATAGGCTCTAGATAACGTACATTTTGCAAATTTCTAAGTTTGGTGAGTATGGTTTTATCCGTTAGTCGAAGTGTTAAGATGGGAAGAATCGGATCATCTTCAATAAGAATATCATTCCATTGAACAGATGCGCTTGCTGTTTCATTTAGCTCTTCCAAAATAAACTTTTTCAATTCATCATGAACTTTTTTATAGGCTCCTGCTTGAACATTCACCGTATGAATTTTTGAACTGATATCGCCTGCATCTGCAGGTTGGTAACCGATAGCGACAATCTGATCACTCTCTACGATAGCACTCCAAAGCGTTTTCATATCTACATTTTCCCAATGAAATTCGTTATTTGATTCCAGTTTGGAAATAATGATTTGATCCAATTTTAATTTATCTAACGAATTCCCTTGAGGGACAGCTTCGGGATTTGCTTTCTCAACGAGAACGACTTCTTGTTGAACATGGTTTGTTTCTTCATGCTTGTTACAAGCACTGAATAATACAGTGAGAACAGTGGCAATAGAGAATAGTTGTTTTTTCATGGCTTTTGATTTAATGGCAGAAATTTAGATATAATCTCTATACGATAAAAGAAAAAGAAAGAAAAAAATTAAAAAGAGGCCTTCCATAATCCGTTATTAGTCGAATACAAGTGTTTACAAATGGAAATTGGATTGAATATTAACCAGTCAGATAGCACGATTAAACGATCTACGCCATGTTTTTGACCTTTTGTAAACTCTTTCTTCTTAATTTTGTTGTTCCTACTAAATAAAACCTATAAAAATTATGTCTTTTACACTCACCCCCCTTCCATACGATTATGCTGCTTTAGAACCTCATATTGATGCGCGCACCATGGAGATTCATCATAGTAAGCATCATCAAGCTTATGTTAATAATCTCAATGCTGCTATTGCAGGCACGGATGCAGCAAAGATGAGCATTGATGAAATTTGCAAAAACATTTCTAAATTTCCGATGGCTGTTCGCAACAACGGCGGTGGTCATTATAACCACAGTTTGTTTTGGTTGGTGATGAAGCCTAACGGTGGTGGCTTACCGACAGGAGCACTAAACGATGCGATCAACGCAGCATTTGGCAGTTTCGATGAATTCAAAACGAAGTTTAATGCTGCCGGCGCTACACGTTTCGGTTCGGGATGGGCTTGGTTAATAAAAAACAGTGCTGATAAGTTAGAAATTTGCTCCACACCAAATCAAGATAATCCTTTAATGGATTTAGCTGAAGTGAAAGGAACGCCTCTTTTAGGTTGTGATGTTTGGGAGCATGCTTACTACCTCCACTATCAGAACCGTCGCCCTGATTACATGACTGCTTTTTGGAATGTGATCAACTGGGATGAAGTGGCGAAACGATTTGCGTAAATAAAATCAGCAATTGCGAAAAAGGATTTGGTTTAGAAATTTTCTGCAATCAAATCCTTTTTCTTAAGAAACTTTTTTCTCTTCGCGATTAATTATTTCTGCTTGAATTCGCACCGACTCATCATGAATTTGAATAAAAAGATTGCGGATGAAACCTTCGTTTATATCTAATTCTTTCCCTCTGGTGTTCATCTCATCCAAAATATATTTCCAACGCTCGGGTTGAAAAATAGAAACATTCTTTTCTCTTTTTAATTCTCCAATCTTTGATGAGTAGTGCAATCGTTCTTTCAGCAGCACTAAAATCTCATCATTCAAGCGATCAATTTCATCTCTCCAATTTTTTAATTGCGCAATACTCATCGCATCGATAGGCGATGGTAAACGAGGCTCTAAATTAAGTATGAGTTCCTGTAGTCGATCAGGTGTGATTTGTTGGTTAGAATCACTTAATGCAGCATCTGGATTAATATGTGTCTCGATCATCCATCCATCGTAGCCTAAGTCTAAAGCTTCCTGTGCTACACTTTGTAACAGTGGTCGAGCACCCGCAATATGACTGATATCGCAAATCATTTTTAAATCGGGGAAATACGATTTCATTTCAAAGTGTACTTGCCAACGCGGATGATTTCTAAACTCGGTAGTTTCAAAAGAATGAAAACCACGATGCACAGCGATAATCTCTGAGTTCCCCGATTCCTTAATGCGTTCGATGGCTCCTCTCCACAAGCTAATATCGGGGTGCATAGGATTCTTGACCATAACGTTGATGGATGTACCCTTTAATGCATCGGCAAGTTCTTGTACTAAAAAAGGATTCACTGTTGTTCGAGCTCCGATCCAAATTGCATCCATTCCTGCTTTCAAACAAAGTTCCAATTGCTTGGTACTTGCCGCTTCAGTGATCACTTTCATACCAGTAGTAGCACGCACTTCTTGCAACCATTCCAAAGCCTCTTCTCCAACTCCTTCAAATGAGCCGGGACGAGTGCGTGGTTTCCAAACGCCAGCCCTGAAAATTGCATTTGAATAATTAGCAGCTATGGCTTGTGCGGTTTGCATCACTTGCTCTCTGCTCTCCGCACTGCACGGACCAGCCACCAATATTTTATTTCTCAAGCCTGATGTTTCCATTGCCACAAAATTACCTTTTATTCATGTGATTTAAACGAGTTTTCATCGCTTTTATGATTGGTATTTCATAATTTCAAGCGTAAACCTATAAAAAAACAAACGAGAACCGCTTTTGTTCTATCCTCGTTTTTGTCCATTGAAATTTTACTTTAGTACTTTACTTTTATCTTTTAAATGCAACTCCTACAATGAATGTTTCGATGCTGTTGTTGGAGTATCTGCACGTCAACCGTTACTTCTCATTTTGGACTTGTTTAACGCCTACCTTGAAACAGTTTTTGAAAAACAGTCTTTTAAACAGGTCTTTTCAGACAAAATTCAACCGTGATTTTTTATTTATTTGCTACTAATCCATAATATTACCAAACCAAAGTTCAACTCCTTTGTTTACTACTTGAGATGCGATTATTAGAACGTCATTATACTCATTTTCCAATCATAGGACTTGGTTTGTATCTACTTGTTTTTTCGGTAGCTACTCAGTTTTACCCCGGTGGCTCTTTTAACCTCCCTCAAGCATCCGGCTATAGTTTTTTTCACAACTTCTTATGTGATGTGATGGATCCAATCACCAAGAATGGCGTATTAAATCCGGCACGCTTTCTTGCCGTGTTATCACATCTGATCTTAAGTTTTGCAATGATTTGCTTTTTCTATGTACTCCCTGAAATATTCGAACAAAGAAATCGGAACTTCTACCTCGTGCGCTACGTAGGGATGTTTACGATGGCCGTTTTCATTTTTATGTACACCAGCCAGCATGACCTTGTTGTTACACTGACAGGTATACTGGGGACGATCGCTTTAATACCATTTTTTTTAGAATTAAAAGATTACTCCAACAAACGGTTGAAGCAACTGGCATGGCTCTGCTTTATACTAAGCATACTCGTCTTTTTTATTTTTGAAACTAAACTTGGTTTTTATTATTTGCCTTTCATTCAAAAAATTGCTTTTGGGTTAGATGGCTGGTGGGTGATTTGGGTAAGCGTGATTGTAAAGCGTAAAAATCGAATGTTGGTTCAGGCAGAGTAGTACCCGTCCAGTATACACGTTGGCCCCCTCCCTCCTAGATCGTCATGATGTCTTTTTCTTTTGCTTCTAGATGTTTATCTACTTTGGTGATATAATCATCGGTTATCTTTTGTGATTTTGCCTCGCCATCCTTGGCTAAATCTTCGGGTAATCCTGCTTTTTGTAATTTCTTGATATTATCGTTCGCATCACGACGCAGATTGCGAATTCCCACCTTCGCATGTTCGCCCTCTGCTTTGGCGCGCTTCAATAGATCTTTACGACGATCTTCACTTTGCGGAGGCACCGAAATACGAATCATGATTCCATCATTTGATGGAGCTAATCCAAGATTAGAATCAATGATGGCTTTTTCGATGTTTTTAATCAAACTCTTTTCCCAGGGCTGAATCAACAGTGTGCGAGCTTCGGGAGTGTTGATACTTGCTACTTGGCTAAGTGGTGTCATTGCGCCATAATAATCGACCATTACACCGTCGAGCATAGCAGGAGAAGCTTTTCCTGCTCTAATTTTATTCAACTCAACTTCTAAATGAGTGATGGCCTTTTGCATGTGATCCTCCATGTTAGCGAGGATGGATTTGATGTC
>CAIXTT010000346.1 GCA_903922455.1 uncultured Bacteroidota bacterium
ACTTTCTTTTCACGTAAAAGAAAGTAACAAGTTAAATGAGACTGAAATCTTAAAAAAGGACCTAAATTTCTATTCTAGAAAACCTGTGAACTAAATCACGATAATTTACATTGTCGACCAGACGGTTTGATTCAGAATTAGTATAATTATTCGGACTATTTAATCTTTATAAATGGTAATAGATTAAGGCTCGAAATCCAGACTAATGGAATTCATACAAAATCTTTTTCCAGTAGGAGGTGGACCATCGTCAAAAATATGGCCGAGGTGTGAATCACATCTTCCACATAAAACTTCCGTTCGAATCATTCCATAGGCTTTGTCCGTTTTGTAAATAACAGAAGTAGGTCGCACACTTTCGTAAAAGCTAGGCCATCCACATCCCGAAGCAAATTTTGAATCGGATTTGAAGAGATGATTACCACACGCAGCGCAATAATAATTTCCGATACCTTCATAGTCCCAGTACTTGCCCGTGAAAGCTCTCTCTGTGTTGGCATGGCGTGCAATTTCATATACATCTTCTGGTAATATTTTTTTCCAAACTTCATCGGCTAAAACAAGTTTAGTGGTGTCAGTTCGGGAATAATAAGGATGGTGTCCGGGAGTTGGATTCATAATAGTAGTTTGTTGAGTTTGGGGTGCCGTAACCGCTTTTTCAGATTGACCAGCACATTGCGTAAAACTAATAGCAATTACCGTAAGTGGGAGGAGAAATATTTTCATTTAATGTAGTAACGTGCGGTGAGGCTTTTTGTTATTTATCGTTTTTGTTTTCTATTATTTAATTAGTGGATATTCCGCCCAAACTGACCCCCTGATTTCTTTTTAAACAGACCCCCTCTTTCCGGTCCAAACTGACCCCATCAGGTAGTTAATTGACTGCTTGTTTCGAAGCCAAACTGACCCCCTGTTTTGGAGTTACTGCTAAATAGAGACCTTAAAAGCTTCTTAACTTAAATAGCTTAATATCAATATGCTGTAGTTTTACTAAATTTCCAAGTCCCTAATTCCAAATTTTGGAATCAGGATTTTATTAACTATTTTGCAGGAAAGGCGGGGAATACAATTAGCCCTGAAAATGATTAATACTTGATCTTTAATAGCTTCAAGAGATATCATTTACTTTTTCACGGGTCAAATGTTGATAAAGGAGGATAAACTGCTGGATTTTATCAACCCCCTTGAAATAACTTTGAAATCGACGGTTGAATTTTCCGAATTTTGCACCCGTATTTGTAAAAGACAATAGAGAACTAAGAAATGGCGAAGAAGCAAGCAACATTAGATCACAACTACACAGAGGATAGTATTCAGTCGCTCGACTGGAAGGAACATATTCGGCTGCGTCCCGGTATGTATATCGGCAAGCTCGGTGATGGGTCGGCGAAGGATGATGGTATTTACGTGCTGATTAAGGAAGTTATCGATAATTGTATTGATGAATATGTGATGGGTTATGGAAAGACGATCGAGATTGAAGTGCGTGATGGAAAGGTAAGAGTGCGCGATTACGGTCGCGGAATTCCACTTGGAAAAGTAGTGGAATGTGTAAGTAAAATTAATACTGGCGGTAAATACGATAGTCAAGCGTTTCAAAAATCAGTTGGATTGAATGGAGTAGGAACGAAGGCCGTGAATGCCCTTTCCAGTTATTTCCGAGTGCAAAGTATTCGAAATGGTAAAACAACTTGGGCAGAATTTGAACGTGGTGTTTTATCTAAGGAAAAGAATAATCAGAATACGGATTTAGATGATGGTACGGAAGTAACCTTCCAACCCGATGGAGATATCTTTTTGGATTATGAATTCCGCTTGGATTTTATAGAGCCGATGATCAGAAACTATACGTACCTGAATGTGGGTTTGAAGATGATCGTGAATGGTAAGGAATTCATGAGTGAGAATGGATTGTTGGATTTGTTGAATGCGAATATCAGTGATGAAGCATTGTACAATGTAATTCACATTAAAGGCGATGATATTGAAGTGGCCTTTACGCATACTACCACCTACGGAGAAGATTATTATAGTTTCGTAAATGGTCAACACACAACACAAGGTGGAACACATCTCGCCGCATTCCGTGAAGCCATTGTAAAAACGGCGCGTGATTTTTACGGAAAAGATTTTGATCCGAGCGACGTACGTACTTCCATCACCGCTGCAGTCAGCATCCGAATTCAAGAACCCGTTTTTGAATCGCAAACGAAAACAAAATTAGGCTCGCAAAATACATATCCCGGTGGACCTTCGCTCCGTAACTGGATCAATGAATTTGTATCAAAATATTTAGATAACTTTTTACATAAGAATCCAGAAACGGCTGAAGCTTGGAAGAAAAAAATCTTGCAAAGCGAAAGGGAAAGAAAGGAAATTGCTGGAATAAAGAAGTTAGCGAACGAACGCGCGAAGAAAGCAAACCTGCACAATAAAAAATTACGTGATTGTCGAGTGCATTTTCCGGATTTAAAAAATCCACAACGATTGGATTCTACTTTGTTCATTACCGAGGGAGATTCTGCATCCGGATCCATCACCATTGCGCGCGATGTAAATACGCAAGCCGTATTTAGTTTAAAGGGAAAGCCGCTGAATTGTTTTGGACTGACCAAGAAAATCGTTTATGAAAACGAAGAATTTAATCTCGTGCAAAATGCATTGGACATTGAAGATTCAATCGAGAATTTGCGTTACAACCGAATCGTAATCGCTACCGATGCCGATGTGGATGGAATGCATATTCGTTTGTTGTTGCTCACGTTCTTCTTGCAATTCTTCCCCGATTTGGTAAAGAATGGTCACGTATATATTTTACAAACGCCATTGTTCCGTGTGCGAAATAAAAAGGAAACAATTTATTGTTATTCTGATTTGGAAAGGCAAATTGCCATTCAAAAGTTAGGAGCGAAGCCAGAGATCACACGATTTAAAGGACTCGGTGAAATTTCTCCCGATGAGTTTAAAGCATTTATCGGAAGAAAAATGCGCTTGGATCCTGTGACTTTAGCTGGTGAAACATCCTTGCATGGATTATTGGATTATTACATGGGGAAAAATACGCCTGAGCGTCAAGATTTCATCATCAATAATTTGAAAGTTGAATTGGAATTGGAACCACAAGATGAAAATGAATCGCTAGTAGAAATTCAACCTACAGCAATAGCCGTTTAATTTTTTGAGATCGATAAATAGTTAATTAGAGAAAGAAATTTAATGTCAGAAAAGATAATCCCCGTAAATGGAAACGGAAATGGTCCCGACAAACACCACGGAAAGGTGTCGACCATGTATGAGAGTTGGTTTTTAGAATATGCGTCCTATGTAATTTTAGAACGTGCGGTGCCGTATTTGGACGATGGTTTAAAGCCCGTTCAACGTCGTGTATTGCATTCGATGTGGGAGTTGGAAGATGGTCGCTACAATAAGGTGGCTAACGTCATCGGACATACGATGAAATATCATCCACATGGTGATGTTAGTATTGGTGATGCGATGGTGCAAATGGGTCAGAAAAATTTGCTGATCGATACGCAAGGAAACTGGGGTAATATTCATACCGGTGATAGCGCAGCTGCCTTCCGTTATATTGAAGCACGTTTAAGTAAGTTTGCATTAGAAGTAGTTTTTAATCCAAAGACGAGTATTTGGCAAAGCTCTTATGACGGAAGAAATAAAGAGCCCATTACCTTGCCCGTTAAATTTCCATTGGTCTTGGCACATGGAGTGGAAGGTATTGCAGTAGGATTAGCTTGTAAAATTTTACCGCATAACTTTTGTGAGTTGATCGAGGCTTCCATTGATGCCATCAAAGGAAAAAAAGTGGATTTAGTTCCTGATTTTGCATCGGGTGGTGTTGCTGATTTTTCAAAATACAATGAAGGATTAAGAGGAGGAAGAATTCGTGTTCGTGCTGTGATTGAAAAGTCGAGTAAGAAGTCGTTAGTGATTCGTGAAATTCCATTTGGAACCACTACTTCTTCAGTAATTGATTCGATTCTTGCTGCAAACGACAAAGGTAAAATCAAAGTAAAAAAGGTAGAAGATAATACTTCTTCGAGTGTTGAGATTGTGATTCATTTGCATCCCGATTCTTCAGAGGATATTGATAAGACCGTTGAAGCATTGTATGCATTCACGGCTTGCGAAGTGAGTATTTCACCAAACTCATGTGTAATTGTTGATGGAAAACCTTTGTTTCTTTCGGTGAATGAGATGTTAAAGTTAAGTGCTTTAAATACTCAGGAACTGTTGCGTCGTGAATTGCAAATTCGTCTCGCAGAATTAGAAGAAGATTGGCATTTTAGTTCCTTGGAAAAGATTTTCATCGAGAAGAGAATTTATCGTAACATCGAAGAATGTGAGACTTGGGAAGAGGTAATTGATTCCATCCACAAAGGGTTAAAGCCTTACAAGAAAAAGTTCTTCCGTGAAATTACGGATGAAGACGTGGCTCGACTCACCGAGATTAAAATCAAGAGAATTTCTAAGTTCGATTCGTTTAAAGCGGATGAGCATATCAAAGGTGTTGATGAGGAAATGTTATCCGTTCGTCACGATCTTGAAAATATTAAAACGTATGCCGTAAACTACTTCAAAAATCTATTGAAGAAATACGGCAAAGGAAAAGAGCGAAGAACACAAATTGATGAGTTCGAAGCGATCGTAGCGTCTAAAGTAGTAATCAATAATGCGAAGCTGTATGTGAATAGAGCCGAAGGATTTATTGGAAAAGGATTGAAGAAAGACGATTTCGTTTGTGATTGTTCAGATATCGATGATATCATTACCATCACGGCTGACGGTAAACTGATGGTATCACGCATTTCAGAAAAGGCATTTGTAGGAAAAGATATTATTCAGGTTAATGTTTTCCGAAAAGATGAAGAGGAAAATATCGTTTACAATTTAGTATATCTGGACGGTCCTAAAGGTGCCGTGATGATGAAGCGATTTAAAGTGGGTGGAATTACGCGTGATAAAGCCTATGATTTAACGAAAGGCACTCCAGGAAGTAAAGTGTTGTTCCTCGAGTTGAGTTCGCCAGAAGAAGGCCCAACGGTAATCGTTAAGTTAAAACCAAAACCGAAGTTGAGAAATTTGGAGTCGGTGATTCATTTCGGAAGTCAGTTAATTAAAGCGAGAGGTGCACAAGGAAATGTGATTACGAAGTTTCCTATTTTGAAAGTGTTGCCAGCAACTTTAGATCAAGAAAAGTTATTGAGAAAGAAACAACCGGAATTGTTTGAGCCAGCTCCTAAGCAAGATCGCTCACAAACTTCGTTAGAATTATAATAGTTAACTAATTTAATCAAGAAAAGACCGATAAAAACTATCGGTCTTTTTTTTACTACTATCATGGAAAAAATACATTCATACATTCACACGTCATTGCAATTGGTGGAAGACTATCAAGGCGATGTTCCCTTCAGTATTTATTTAAAAAATCATTTTCGTCAACATAAAAAATTTGGTTCACGTGACCGCCGTTGGATCAAGAATATTTGTTTCGCTTGGTTTCGTTCGGGTGGATTGTTTTCCGATTTTAATACGATGAATCGAATGTTATGTTCATTTTATCTGATCCAAATAGAATCCGATCCGAGAGCGAATGATATCATTTTATCGGGCGGCGATGTTTTTAAAGACATCGATTTTGAACTTTCTATTCCCCAAAAATTAGATTGGATCGATGCGAACATTGGAAAATTGAATCGTGAGAATAGAATTCCGTTGACCATGGGTTATACTTCTAATCTTTCTGTTGAAGAGTATTTAAGTGGATTGTGGCTCCAACCTAAAGTTTGGTTGAGAGTGCGGAGTCAAAAGATGGAGCAAGTGCAAAATATTTTGATTAAAGAAGGAATCATTTTTCAAAAACATGATCAGTTACCAAACGCTTTGCAATTAGAGCAAGGAGTTTCCCTCGAGAAACTAAATTTTGTTGAAAAGGGATTTGCTGAAGTGCAAGATTTGTCTTCACAAAAAACAATGGAATTAATTCCAGCAAAATCAGGCGAACGCTGGTACGATGCCTGCGCCGCTTCAGGTGGAAAGAGTTTGATGTTGATGGATGCAGTGGAAGGAGTACAACTCACTGTAAGTGATAATCGCGAATCTATCCTCGTCAATTTAAAGGAACGTTTTCGTCGAAATGGCATTCGTAATTATACTTCCTTCGTGACTGATTTAACGAATTGGAGCGCGGAACAACCCAGTGCAAAATTGTATGATGGAATTATTGCGGATGTTCCTTGTAGTGGTTCGGGCACTTGGGCGAGATCACCGGAGCAAATGTGTTATTTCAACGAAGTAAAATTGAAGAATTATATTTCACTTCAAGATAAAATTACCGCTCGACTCTGTACTTTATTAAAACCCGGAGGCAAACTCGTTTATATTACTTGTTCTGTTTTTAAATTAGAAAATGAGGATCGAGTGGAAGGATTGGAAAAAAATCAAGGAATGAAATGCGTAGAATCTAAATTATATCAGGGTGCAGGGGAAGGCGCCGATACATTATACGTGGCATTATTAGAGAAAAAATAAAGGACTACTTTCGAAGCCCTTTAACTTTTTTATTTAAATCTATTGATTATCCTGATGGAGAAATCGTAAATACGATTACCCATCAGGATAGGTTCAAATTATGCATTTGCATAATTTGAACCTATCTTAACGTCAATGAATTTACAGCCGATAAGTATCCATCAATATAAATTTCGATCATATAAGTTCCGGAAGTGAAAACTTGATTTTCTTCGGTCCAGTCGATGCAAATGGATTCTTTTTCGTTTTTGTATTCGATGGTTTTTGAGGTAGTGAATAATAAATCTTCGTTCGTATCTGCTTTCTTAAAACTATTGCTTCCTTCTGTTCTGTTCCCAACAATTTTTCCGCCTGGTTCAATGATGCGCATGTACACTGTTTTTTCACCTCTGCGTGCGATTTTATTTTCTAAAACGGTAAAGCAAGATTCGATTTTATTGGTTCGTTTCGCCATTGCTGTGGTGGTGAACTTATCGTTGTTTCTTTTCTTGTAACATGTAAAAACAAGGTATTCCGATTTTAAAACGGATGCGGTAGAAACGGTATTTTCTAAATTTTTAGTAAGCATTTCAACCTTACCAGTCAATTCATTTTTCTCTTTTTTCAGCGTCTTGTTTTCTATTAAAATTGCATCAATACGCTCCAAGTAATCATCGCGCATTTTTTTCAACTCATTCATTTCAGCTATCAATTGCTTGTTCAATTTTGACGAGTTCAATTCATTTTTCATCAGTTTTACAATTTTCGACTTTTGCTCATCCACTTTTGAATTTGCTTCCAGTAATAAACTGTCGAGACGAGAATTGATTCCTTTATACTGATTTAATTCCGTGTAGGTGTCGTTTAATTCTTTCTCAATGTCGAGATTCGCTGTGATAAGTCCTTCTTTTTCGATGCGATTACTTTGTGCCATATCCGTTTTACTCGAATACAACCAAGCGTTGAGCCCGAGAGAAGCTATTAATACTATTATTAAAATTTTATTAGTATTGTTTCCTTTTGAAGGTTGTTCGTTCATGATATTGTGTTTTATAGTTTCAATGAATTCTTGATTTAAGTAGCAAAATATAGTTAATTTGAAATTTTAGAACAATTAATTCATTTGATCAAAAAGGAAATCTTGCCAAAGGCGTAATTTCTTGACCGCAAAAATCATTATTTAGATATTTATAATATCCATAAACTGCAATCATGCCAGCATTGTCAGTGCAATATTCAATCGAAGGTATGTGAATTTTCCAATTATTTTGCACTCCTAACGCTAATAAAGTTTCTCTAAGTGAGGAATTAGCAGATACTCCACCGGCTAAGGCGATTTCTGTTATACCCGTTTGAAGAATGGCGG
>CAIXTT010000347.1 GCA_903922455.1 uncultured Bacteroidota bacterium
CACGATATACAAAATATTATTAACGCCAAATGGACTATCATCCATTACCACTCAATCAATTGGAGTCCCTTCTTTCGTGGGTAGCTTTTACAGGCTCATCCCTTCAAAAAGTGGCGAATTTATCATCGGTATAAATCCTGGAGATGGCACACTCGAAAAGTTTTCTTTTGATCGCTGTACTGGAAATTTTAGTAATCATTCAATTTTAAACAACGCTTCACCAAATCCTGCCTATGGACTCTGGGATGGTGCGATCAGTTTAAATGAAAGATTTTTGTATATAACTACTCTTTCTACTCCTGAGTACTTGTTTCAAATTGATCTATTAAACCCAAATGCATTTCAAAACAAAATAGTTATTGATTCTATTGATTCATTAAATAATCCTGGTTCAGGTATTCGATTAGCACCAAACGGTAAAATGTACCGCTCCAATTCATGGTGTCAGAATGGGCTTTATTGTTATCCGTTTTTGGATTCGGTTTTTGTTCCTGTTAATACACACTTAAGTGTAATTAACGAACCAGATAATTTTAGTCTAGCATGTAACTATATTGGTTTAGGTCAATACCTTAATGGTTTTCGAACATATCTTGGCCTTCCTAACGATGTCAATTTGGCACTTGGCCCATTAAGCGGGAGTATGTGCGATACACTTTCAGTAGGTCTCAGCGAAGTGAAAGATGATATACCAATACAAGTTTTTCCTAATCCTTCTACAGGTAATTTTACTGTTAATATTAAGCATGAAGCAATGCATATGTATGGTTTTACTTATTCTATTTATTCCATACAAGGGCTGTTGATTCAACGCGGTGAATTAAAAGGGAAAACGTCATCTATTAATTTAACGTTTTTTGAAAGCGGAATGTATTTACTCAATGTAACGCTGCCCAAACAGGTGGTGCAGATTAAACTGAGTAAATTGTGAGAAAAATAATTGTACTTAAGTATGTATTTTGCTGAGTGATTGTGATTGAAATTCGTTCATATCAAGTTAGCATAATAATTCGATGAATCAGTTTGAAAATTAGCCTGAATTTGAAAATGTAAATTCTGAGATGTATTTATTGCAAGTGGGAATGGGGTACAAGAAAAGTATTGTAAAAGAATAAAAAAATCCCCTCAACATTGAGGGGATTTGAAGTCTGAATCCTAAGCTAATTATAAAACTACGCTATGATTTTATCCGATGTATCAAAAACAATCCCGTAATAGCAGTAAGTGCAATCATAGCAAAAGGAATTTTTGTTTCTTCTCTTTTCGTTTCTTTCTCTTCGTCAATAATAAAAGCTGCTTGCGAAATTGAGGCAATGCTATCCGAAATTTCAATTGGGTTGATTTGTGAAGTTTCTATTTTGTCAGGAGTAGTACTCATGATTTTTGGTTTCGGTGAAATGGTTTTGTTGTTGGGAATGATAGGTTCTTCTATCCATCCTGTTCTTTGATCAGGTGGCTGTGGCGCTCTGTACCCTTGGAAATAATTTGGGTAGTCACGGTATCTTCGCACATCCCATCCGGTGAGTGACGCCAGCTCACGTAATTCCTTTCTTCTGCTCTGAATTTTCTCCTCCTGATAGTTTGTCCATTCCGCACAATTTTCTACGTATGGTGCCGGATGATTTAAAATATACCTGCATTGAAATTGTGCTCGGTTGCTCGTCTCCTGAAAAACTAAATCTTGCGGAAAATCGTTACGATTATAGGTAACGTGAAGTCGGGTGAAATACAATTGTCCCGTATACCCGTTTCCCCGGTTGGTTTGTAACCAATTCACTCCTGATTCGGCAATTTCTGCATACAACGGTGGGGCGCTGGGACAAGGATCACACTTCACTTGATTTTGTCCGCTGAGATCCCATGCATATTCTAAGTATACATTGTTGTAACCTTCTTTGCGAATATTTTCTTTGTAAAGCGAAGTATAAAATTGTCCGAAATAATCTTTCACAAAGGTGGGAACGTTACGATCAGTAGGCATTTGTACCGTACGATAGTTGGTAGTTTCAACTCTTCCTTTTTGGGAGAAGGCATAGATGATCATGTCCTGATTTCCTTCGCCATTCGCCATACCTAAACGAATAGGCAACATAAATTTTGGCGAGTTAAAACTAATTTGAATCGGTCGTAAAATCTGATTCCCTAAGCGTTGTTGTTCTTCCAAATTCACTTTCACTACGAAGAATTTCATATTGCTTTTAATATAGGGCTCCAGTACTTCTCTAGCTCCGTCCGGAATTTTGTATCCATGGTCATTTAACCATCGTTCTAATCCATCCGATTCTTTCGCACTTAGTATTTCAATATCGTATTCATCAACGGTGTAACGCGCAATGACGGCTACTTTGTATTCATCCACTTCTTCTCGCGTACTCATTTCGGCTGCTGCATTTCTCGAAGTAGTCGCCTTACTCATTACAGCATCTTCATAAAGGTATCGATTGCACGGTGCCTGATCATGGTACTCCACCAGTCGGGGCCCTGAGTAAGCATCAAATTGATCGAAGATGCTGCGATTCACAACGCGTATATCTTCCCGCTGCAAAACGGTAGGAACAGGAATCACCATCGCAAAATCTTTTACGTTACCCTGGAAATCCGAGCTCATTGTAATGGTAGATCTCTCCCCATTTCGTACCAAAATGACTTGCGATGTTTTGTTGAATAATTTAGCATCGGCTCTTGCTACATAGAAGCCGCAGAATGCATCTGCCTGAAGTGTTGTCATCAACACCAACGCAGAAATTAGAAGGATTTTTTTCATTTTATTTTTGTTAAGATTTATAGTATGGTTGGATGATGGTCGCGAGTCTTCGCGATGAGTGGCGAGGAAAATGGAACAGGTTTGATCCATTGAAATTTCTCTCCTTTGAATAGGTAGTCAAGAAGTGGTGTCAGTGGGGATAGCAGGAATAAGGCCCATAACGGCGATCCATTCACCCATTGATAAGCTTGTAAATAAAAGGCGAGGAGTCCGACCGCTAACGCCCAAATAATACGAACTGTTTTATGCTTGGGAGTAGATGCAGGATCTGTGATCATGAAAAAAGTAAAAAGTAAAAGCGCTCCATTGGTAAATAAATGAGTTAATGCATCGGCAGGCCATCCTTGATAAAAATACATTCTAATAATTTGTGCACCTCCGTATCCCACCAAAAAACTAATCGCTAATTCCAAGCGGTTGGCTTGTGTCACTACTAAAAAACCAAGAATGCCAACTACAAAGAGCCAAAGTCCATCGCTGCCCCATTGTCCGGGTGAAATCCATCCTTGTCCGGTTAATAACATCGTTGCACAAATTCCAATATTGGCTGGATTGAAAAAATGCTTGTCTTGAGCACGAAAAATAAATTTGGATGCAATGGAAATAAAAGCAGCCAACCCAATAATGCTATATTGGTCACATCTAAAAAGTAAACAAAGACTAAGGGAAGAGATAAAAGCACTTTTTAGAGAGGAAATTGGAAGTTTAAGAAAGAAAATGCCAAAACTTTGAACGCTTAAAGCAACTAAAAATGTTACGAAAATTTGTGTGGGTTCAATGGGCCATTTTAAACTGAAAATGCCTGTGAAAAGAAAGATGAGTAAGAAGCTTATTTGATAATGACGGGCATCCTTAGGAAAGGATTGGAGGGCTGTCAGCAACCCTGTACGGAGGTAAGTAATCATATTTAGAATTTTGGGGGAGAGATGTACCGCAAAAGCAAATTCCATACGCTTAGGCAAAAAAAAAATCCTTTTGAGCGATTAGAAACTCGATATCCCGTTTGCTTCGCTTAAATTAGCGACGAATTCTTTGCCTTATGGCGAATGTCATCTATAAAAGAATTCTTAAACTCATCTAATAGATAATGTTACTCCTTCGACTCATTAAAGAAAGCATCAGTATGGCTTGGTATGCTTTGGCTGTAAATAAGTTACGGACATTTCTTTCTTTGTTAGGTGTCACCATCGGTATTTTTGCCATCATCACCGTATTTACTGCGGTGGATAGTATGGAGAGTAGTGTTAAAGGTAGCGTTGAGAAATTAGGCAACAATGTAATTTATGTGCAAAAGTGGCCATGGGCTTTTGGTGGTGATTATCCGTGGTGGAAATATTGGCAGCGCCCATCACCTAACATCGATGAGTTGGATCAATTGAAAGATCGTTCTTCGCTGGCTGATGAAATGTGCTTTATAGCTTATCTAGGTAATCAAACTATAAAGTGGGAAGGGAACAATGTTGAGGGTGTGGACATAAATTTAGTATCGCACGACTATCATCGAATTTCGGGATTTGATTTATCCGAAGGACGTTATTTTACAGAGTCTGAATCTTACGGTGGATATCCTGTTGCCATTATTGGCTTTGATGTAGCCGCTAATCTTTTTCCAGGACGCTCAGCTATGGATAAGACTATTGCAGTGAAAGGAAGAAAGACAAAGGTGGTTGGAGTATTTACGAAAGAAGGCACAAGTATCATTGGTAATTCAAAAGATAATTCCATTGTGTTGCCTGTAAACTACGGTAGAAAATTTATTGATATTAAAACAGAGCGTTCAGGACCCATGATTATGGTTCAAGCTAAACCATATGTTTCAAATCAAGAGTTGATGGATGAGTTGCGCGGAAACATGAGAAGTCTTCGACGCTTGCGTCCTATTGAAGACGATAACTTTGCTTTGAATGAAACGAAATTATTGTCGGCTCAAGTAGGTCAACTTTTTGGAATGCTTTCGATAGTAGGCGGAATCATTGGTGGCTTTAGCATATTAGTAGGTGGATTCGGAATTGCAAATATTATGTTCGTTTCAGTGCGTGAACGAACACCCATCATCGGCATTCAAAAATCATTAGGTGCAAAAAATTATTTTATCCTCGTTCAGTTTTTAACGGAGTCTATTATCCTTTGTTTGTTTGGAGGAATACTAGGACTACTCCTTGTTTATCTTACCACCATCATCGCGGGATACAATGATTTTGATTTTACATTGACAACAGGAAACGCCATTTTAGGACTTGGTATTTCTGCAATCATCGGAATCGTTAGTGGATTGTTCCCAGCTGCCACCGCCGCCCGCCTCGATCCAGTAGAAGCAATTCGCTCGAATGGGTAGTTGATTTGGTTGTTAGTTTTTAGTTGTTGGATTTTTTCTACAACTATTCGCGAATCCTCGCGACAAAACAGTCAACAACCAAATCAACTACCAAACCAGCAACCAAACCAAACACTAAAAACTAATAACTAACAAGGAGTAGATTGAATTATCTTTTTCTTGTAAGTATGAAGCATTGCTTGAATTTGATTTAACATCTGAGCAATTGTTGAAAAATCACTCTGTTCTATTAATTTAACTTTATTTGCAATTATGAGCTGAGTCTCAAGTTCGAAACTAGAGCCAATTGCGATGGATAAAAAATGTGCAAATTCCTTTTGAGATTTTCGTGAACTGCCTTCAGCAATATTTGATGGGATTGAAATAGAGGAACGTCTTATTTGACTCGTTAGACCATATTTTTCTTCGTGTGGGAATTTAACGGTCAAAAAATAAATTTGTTCAATAAGTTGTAAACTAAGTTGCCAAACATTGAGATTTCTGAAATTCATTTTTTTTTGCAAACCTCATAATAATATTTTACTTACTCGTAAATAAACGAATACAACCATTTACAAATACTTAATTGATTCTTGATTTCAGATATTTTAAGTGCTAACACCTTAGAGCGAGCCTCGTGACTAATAAACCAGCCAACCACCTACAGAAAAATCTATCAACTAACAACCAATAACTAACATCTAGTAACTACCCTCCAGCATCTAACAACCAACAACCAAAATCCAACCACAAAAAAGGGAAGCCGAATGAACGACTCCCCTCTATTTAAAGGTTGATTAGATTAATACTTCACTAGCTTTTGTTGGAAGCTATTTCCTGCTTGAATAAATTCTACTTGATAAATTCCTGCAGGTAATGATTGCACTGAAACGGTATTATTTATTTCTTGAATTGCATGTTTGTTCACCAATCTACCCGTAGCATCATAAATATTCATTTGAGCTGGAGTTGTTTTTTCAAGTTTGATGTTGATGATATCACCCGTTGGATTTGGATACATACTAATTCCACTTGCTTGTAAATTTGGTAAGCCCACTGAAATATCTACAGAAACTTGAACTAAGTTACTGCTACAAGAGAATCCAGGTTTCTCAACACTCCAATCATAGAAATAATAGAAATATTGTGAACCAAAATTATTTCCAGTGATTGAAACCGCATCATTGATGGTATAAGGATAAACGGATCCTGATGATGTTCTTTTGAGACGAGGTCCGGCAGATCCCCAATTCGCAGTGTTGACACTGTCATTGGTTATTAAGCGATATCCTGTTCCAGGAGTTAATGCGAAATTTAAATTTACAATTTGAGAATCGGGTGCAATAGCTACATCTAGATATTGTAATAAGACATCTTGATTATCGCGCAATTCAATTCTTCTGGTAAAGGAGGAATCTGTATAAACTTTAACGGATAACAAAGTACATGCTTTTTCTACATCAAAGTAAACGATAGCATTGGTTCCATTCGAACTACTATATAAGTTAGTACCTGTATGTGAGAATCTTCCTGTATTAAATATTCCTGAGTTATAAGTTTCGTTATTCTCAACCCAGAAATTAGTAAGTCCCGTAATTACAGGAGTAACATAACTTGGTCCGGTTCCTACTAATGAAGTTCCTGCTGCATCATCATACCAATTTAAGTCAGTACCTGTAGCTGTTAATGTTGTGCTTGCAGAAGATGGAATAGTGACATTGGTATTGGTCACTGCATCCGGAACAATATGTGCCGTTACCACTACTGAATTGACAGAGGTGAATTGTGCGCAATAACCTTGTATCGTTAATGAATACGTTCCAGAAACAGTAGCGCTTACATTTTGTGTTGTTGATCCATCCGACCATAAATAAGAAACTAGTCCCGCAGGAGCCACTAAATCAACTGCTGTTCCATTACAAACTTCAGTTTCGCCCGTTGCACTGATGGTAGGTGTTTGATCAGGATTTTCGTCGATAACGAAAGTAGGAGATATACCTACGCAGTTGTTTCCAGCAGTGCTTACCATTACATTGTATTCACCACCTGTTGTAACAGTAATAGATTGTGTAGTGCTGTTATCACTCCATAAATAATTGAGTCCAGCAGTTGCGGTTAATGTCTCCGTGCTTCCTATGCAAATAAATGGAGCAGCTTGACTATACGAAACCGTTGGTGCTGGAGACACGCAATCATTTTCAATAATTTTTATGAATTGATCAACGGCAGGATTCACTAACGTTTGTGTGATCCCACTTGGGAATCTTACAACGATTGAATCAATGGTTGTAACCGATCCCATTCCGAAATGTAACATGGAAGAATTACAAGTTCCATAATTTTCTCCTGCACGAACTTCTCTAATTTGATTTCCTAAAGAACTATACACGGTTGCTCTTGCTCCAATGGCACCTTTATTACTTACCGTTCCAATTAAGTTTAAGGTAACAAAGTGATTGTTGTTGTTCGTGGAGTTCATCCAAATTACGTCATCTATATTAGTTGGATTCGTATAAATGGTTGCATAGCCACCATAGATATCTATTTTACCATCATGGTTTAAATCGCCAATAGCAAATGATTCCATTTTGTTGGAATCAAAAAGCCCTTCCATTTTGGTAAATGTTTTGTCTCCGTTGTTTCTAAAAAATCTGCTACTTGAACCAGTTATGATCATATCAACATATCCATCATTATCGAAATCTTCAAATGCACTTTCAATGGGAGTAATATCAGTAATATCAAAACCCGTTGAAGCAGTAATGTCGGTATAATGACCAGTACCATCGTTTTCTAAAATCTGGCTCTCGTGATCATGATTGGTAAGCAATAAATCTAAGTCAGCATCATTATCAATGTCACCAAAAGAAGCTGTCCACGACTGCCATCCAACGTTGATTCCATAAGCTGCAGCGTTTTCTGTAAAATTATTATTGCCGTCATTTTCAAATAGTACGTTTATTCTTCTTCCATCCGTAGGACTAGTAACACCTTGTCTGCATTTTGCAATGTATAAATCTAAATCACCATCGTTGTCAAAGTCAGTCCAAACACTGCCGTAATTTCCAGAATCATCAGTAGAAGTAACATCAAAATTCATCGTTGTAAAAGATTCGGTCAATCCTCCAGCACCATCATTCAAATAGATGTGGCTTTGTGCATTGTCATCACAAACAAAAAGATCAATCCATCCATCATTATTGAAATCACCAGCGGTAATATTTTGTACGAAGTAACCTGAATTTGGCAAACTAATCATACTGCCCATTGCCCCATTCGCATCGGTCATAAATATTCGTAATGCTGGACCACCAGCACCTGCAATCACGTCTAAATAACCATTGTGATCTAAATCAGTGGTTAGCATTCCCCATGACCATCCAGATGTACTGCTAAATGTACCAATTGAAATGTTTTGAAACGTTGCATTCGTTCTTTGAACTTCAATATTCGCAATGCGTCCATCATCTAAACGGATGATATCATCCAAACCATCAAAATTCCAATCTGCAATCGCCATCGTGCAGCCACTATGGAAATTACTGTTTATTAATTTTGTGTTTTTGTTTTTAAAACTGATTTGCGCTTCTACATTGCCCACAAGAATGACTAGCAAAATAGGAAGCACGATTTGGTAAATTTTTTTCATTGATTTGTGTTGATTAGATGAATGGAAGGGATTATTTTGTAGTATGTATATTTAGCAATATTTTTGATTGAAGAATGGAGCAGAATTAAATTTTATGTATTCAGTGGTCTTTATTCTATTACCTTCTCTAACTATAGCCTCACAATTTTTTTAAGCGATTTTTTTCCGTTTTTTGTGCATACAAGGTAGTAAATCCCTTTGGATACTGGCAGTGTTACTGAAATGCCATTACTACTTCTTTGTATAGTGCAAGTTAATCTTTGTCCTGAGGGGGTAAAAAGGCTTAATTCGGTATTTGACGGCATGCCCTGTATATAGATGATGCCTTCAGAATTTGGGTTAGGTCCTATTTTGATTTCACTTAAAGTAATATTCTCTAATCCTACCGGAATGAGAACATTGTTTATTGTATTTGATTTTACCAAGATGGGTGCTTTGTTCGCATTGGCATACATCGATAAAAAGGTATCTATTTCTGCTGATGAAAAGTTTTTCATTTCATCTAAAAAGGCCGGCGGTAATGTTTGATAGAAAACATTTACTTCAACTGTTAAGTTGCCATTGTAACCACCTAACGGAAGATGGTAATGAATGATATCATGTCCTTTTCCTTCGATACCAGCTGTCTTGTTAAAATCAACATCGGTGAGCGCATCTCCAACAATGGCACACGTATCATAAGCCGAATGAAGTGTTGTAAATCCTTTAGGCGGAAGGCGATTGTCTTTTAAAGGAGCAGAAGCTCTTTCTAATACCGTCGTTTTATTCCCGTTCAAATCACCCATGACCATTTCGTAAATTTGTGTTTGATTGGATGAGTTGATGAAATCATGATGGATCTCAAATGGAGTAGCAATATTTTTTACTTCAAAATCATTGTCGAAAATTCCACTAGAGAATAATGTGTCTCCGTTTGCTTTTAAAGCGACAAATTGTACTACGGCTCTTCGTGATGGATATCCACTCGGAAATTTATGTCCCGCTTTGTTTTTTAATTGAATGCTGAAATAAGCAGTATCATTCCAGGTAGAATCATATTGACTAATTAAATCTAATGTCTGAAATTTTAATAATTCTGTATTTACTTTCAGTGTCGAATCAAATCTACTGTCAAGCGCAGAAACACCTAAGCTCACTTTATTATCCTTGATCAATTGCACCATGAAATTGTTCGCTCCAGAAAACGTATGTAAGTTAAAAGGAGTTCTTCCAGGAAGCGCAGTATACCCATTGGCGATCTTGATGGGATCTTCAATTTTTGGCATGTGGCACGTTTGACATGTAGCCATTTCTACCAATGGATAATCAGAATTTAAGTATTCATGATAAGTAGCTTGTTCTACAAAAGTAGTTCCGGTTGGTACACCACTTAAATCAACGGTATTCGATATGAGCGTATGGCAGGGTGAACAAGTTTTGCTTTCACTAATATGGGGGCTATACGCAGGCGTTATACCTACATACAATTGCATCGGTCCCACCATCGGAGTGGTGAAGGGGCCATAAACTACTCTGTTGGTGTCGTAAGGAAGATGTCCTGTGAAGAGTGAACCTAAGCTTGCAGAGTCCTTCACACCGTGACAACCATGACAAGAAACTCCTGATTTCCCCAACGAATCGATGCTAAGATCAGCTAACGTATAATGTGGTTGTCCTTTGTAAAAAGCAGTGTAATGTCCAAGCGGAGCATGACACTTAGTGCATAGCGTTTGTAATTCTAAGGAGTTTGCTGGATTCACTAAAATTTCGTGACTCACTTTCGCTCTCCAAAAAGGATCTACTGCTGATAAGGCCATCATACTCGTTTCCCAATCATCATACAAATTCACATCCATTCCATTGGCATCTACATTGGCCAATCCTAATGAATCGAATCCATGACAACCTTTGCAGTTTTGTGGAATAGAAAAATATTGACCAGAATCAAGAGGTGGCATAAAATGCACTTTGAAGAAAGAAATTTCTTCAGCAGAATGAAATGCCTCATGTGTATTCCCCACAAATGCCGATCGTAAAAACAGGATCACTGTCATCACTAGGAAGAGAACTGTAAATTTATTTTTCATTTTGGAGTGCCAAAAAAGTCACTTGTGTGGAGTGCTTTTTCGTACGTCCAAATTAGGAGAATTTTATTTAACGTCCAAATGAAAAATTAGGAAATTCATCCCTTAAAAGGAATTCCTGTTTTTGTTGTAGCTCACAAGTGTTGTATGATCAATAGCGTAGCTCTTTGAGCCTAAAAGCAGTTTTAGTTCCAACTCTTCCAGTTATGCTTATCCATGGATTTTACAGCATTTACCAAGAGGTCGATGCAGTTCTGGATATCCGTTTTGTCAGCCATTTCAATGACTTGATGAATGTGTCGAGTTGGAATACTGATGGCACCTGCAATAGAGCCCGTTTTCCCATTTCGCTGAATTCCGGCGGTATCGGTTCCTCCCGCAGGAAGAATTTCGGGTTGCCATTTAATTTTGTTTTTATCGGCCGTGTTTTTCAAAAATTCAACCATGCGAGTATCGCAAATAGTGCTCGAATCCATGATTTTTATTCCCGCCCCTTTTCCAAGTTCTGTCACCATCTCGTGTGGACGAGCTCCAGGAGTATCAAAAGCTATTGTAGTATCGATATTGATTCCGAAATCAGGGTCGATATGATGCGCTGCTACCGATGCTCCGCGTAATCCTACTTCTTCTTGTACCGTGAAGCTGGCGTAAAAATCATAGGGAATCTTTCCTTTCAACTTGCGTAATGCTTCAATCAAAATAAAAACAGAAACTCTATTGTCAATCGATTTGCAATTCACACAATTGCCCATCTCTATCATTTCACGCTGACGCGTCACTGGATTTCCTATCGAAATTATTTTTTCCACTTTCGCTTTCGGCAGGCCTAAATCAATATAAAAATCGCCTATTTGAGGAGCTTTATTTTTCTCTTCCGGACTCATTAAATGAATCGGTTTTGAACCCATCACACCAATCAAATCTTCCTTTCCATGCACAATCACACGTTGAGCGGTGAGTGTTTTGGGATCAAATCCACCCAATGTATGAAAGCGTAAAAATCCTTTGTCATCAATATGAGTAACGATGAATCCAATCTCATCCATATGAGCCGCCGCCATGATTTTCATCTTGCTTTGCCCTTTCTTTAAGCCGATCAAATTTCCCATTTTGTCGATGGAAACTTCGTCACATAATGGCTTTATTTCTTTTAAAATAAGATCTCTTACTTTGGATTCATGACCCGGAGCGCCTGGCGTTTCACAAATTAATTTTAACAATGCTAAATTCATATACCGGTAAATTTAAGAGTACTAAAATAGATTAAATTAATGAAATGATAAAGTACGGTGAATGTAGTTCTGATAATTTTCTGTCGGATTTTTCTAAGAAATCAGACCGCGCACCCCTAAATCTTTGTGAGTTTAATCGTGTTTGCCGTTGATCGAGAATGTAATGGAGTGCTTGTAACATGAATGATGTAATCACCTTCATTGATAAAATTCAGCTCCTCTAAATATTTTTTGGTATCAGCAACCGTATCATCTGAACTTTCATATTTATCATAGTAAAATCCACGAATCCCCCATACCAAATTTAGGGTGTTGAGAATGGGAAGATTATCTGTGAAAACATAAATGGGAGTCTTGGGACGTTGCGCTGCAATTTTAAATGCCGTCATTCCCGAGTGAGTCATGGTAACGATAGCACTGGCATGGGTTTGCTTTGCCATTAAAGCAGCGATGTAACAAATGTTTTCGGGGATGAAGTTTGGAGAATCTTTTGCAGGCGCATGTTCTCTAAAAAATATCACATCTTGATCTTCAATTTCCTTGATGATTTTTTGCATCGCTTCCACCGTTCCAACCGGAAACACACCAACCGATGTTTCTGCACTTAACATCAAAGCATCGGCGCCATCAAATACAGCATTTCCCACATCGTTCGCTTCTGCGCGCGTTGGACGATAACTCGTAATCATGCTCTCCATCATCTGTGTAGCAATGATCACTGGCTTGGCGGCTTGATTGCATTTTTTTACGATGGATTTTTGAATCACGGGTACTTTCTCCATCGCCATCTCTACTCCTAAATCGCCACGTGCAACCATAATACCATCGCTCACTGCAATAATAGCATCAATATTTTTTACCGCTTCTGGTTTTTCGATTTTAGCAATAACACGTGTTCTGCTATTGGCTTCTTTAATAATATTTTTTAGTTCAATAACATCTTCTGCTTTTCGAACAAATGAAAGTCCAATCCATTCCACTTCATTGGCTAATGCAAACTCTAAATCTTTTCGATCTTTTGCAGTTAAGCTGGGAAGGGAAATGATAGTATTGGGTAGATTGACTCCTTTGCGCGAAGAGAGTGGACCGCCATTAATGACTTTCGTTTTCACCCTTTCGTCGGCTAAAATTTCAATCACTTGCAATTCAATTTTTCCATCGTCCACCAATACCATATCGCCCACATTCACATCATTAAAAAAGTTAGGATACTTAATAAATACTTCCTTGCTAGAACCGGGAACTTCGCGGTGATTGAGAAGTAATTCATCACCATTTTTCAAAACGATATCTTTCTCTTCCAAATCGCCAATTCGAATTTTTGGTCCTTGCAAGTCGAATAGTATGGCGACATGCGACTTCAACTTCGCGTTCAATTCACGAATCGTCGTAATGGCTTTTTGCATCAAGACATGATCACCATGCGATCCATTAATTCGGCATACATCCATGCCGGCTAAAATCATTTTTTCTAAAATAACTTCGTTCAAACTGGCAGGACCAATCGTTGCAATAATCTTGGTGCGTGTATTTATTTTATAATTCATTTTACGGGTGGTAATTTAGGCAGCGTATCATCTGCTTCAAAAATGGGTTCAAGGATTAAAAAATTTTCTGCCGACTTAATTTCGGTCGGATCCAATTCTTGGGCACTGCTTATAATTTTTATACTTAAAATATGCTGTAAAACCTGATCAATATCAGTATACCGACTTACATTTTTAATAACAAAAAAGTAGTCGACTTGTTTCAATTCAGGAATAAATAAATTGTTTGGTGTTTTATTGGTGATTAAATAAATTTCTTCTTCATCCTCTGTTAAAAATAAAAAATAAGGAAAATGACTCGTGGTTCCTTTTTTGCCCATCTTCATTTCCAAATCTAATTTTTTTTCCAAGCTGTAGCCCAACGTATTATTCAACGCAGCGCAAAGTTTATAATCACGATATGCGCAATAAATGGCGATCACCACAAAATCAAAATCGGGTGTAAAATCCAGTGTATGGGTTTGTTTCTTAGCCACGCATCAAAAGTAAAGGCAAGAATTGGATTTTAGGACAAATTCTTCGTTTAATTTTTTTAGTTTCGTAGTA
>CAIXTT010000348.1 GCA_903922455.1 uncultured Bacteroidota bacterium
AAATATACTTCGTCAACATGCTAAATCATCGAATCCGATGGATGAAAATTTTGACTATGCGAAGGAATTTCTAAGTCTTGATTTGAAAGCAGTAAAGAAGGATATCTTTGAACTAATGACCACTTCTCAGGAGTGGTGGCCTGCCGATTACGGCCACTACGGTCCGTTTTTTATTCGCATGGCATGGCATAGTGCCGGTACCTATCGTATCTCCGATGGTCGAGGAGGTGCTGGATTTGGAACGCAGCGATTTGCGCCGCTGAACAGTTGGCCCGATAATACTAATCTTGACAAAGCGCGATTACTTATTTGGCCCATCAAACAGAAGTATGGTCAGAAAATTTCTTGGGCTGATTTAATGATTCTTGCAGGGAATTGCGCTTTAGAATCGATGGGATTTAAAACTTTTGGTTTCGCAGGCGGTCGTGAAGATGTGTGGGAACCTGCAGAAGATATTTACTGGGGATCAGAAGGAAAGTGGTTAGATGATAAACGATACAAAGGCGATCGTGAATTGGAAAACCCACTTGCCGCTGTGCAGATGGGACTTATCTATGTAAATCCAGAAGGACCTAACGGTAATCCAGATCCGTTATTAGCAGCTCGTGATATTCGTGAAACATTTGGTCGCATGGCCATGAACGATGAAGAGACCGTAGCCTTAATTGCAGGCGGACATTCTTTTGGTAAAACACATGGTGCAGCAGATCCGGGTAAGTATGTAGGTGCAGAACCTGCCGCTGCAGGAATTGAAGAGCAAGGGCTTGGTTGGAAAAATTCATTTAATACAGGGCACGGAGAGAACACCATTACAAGTGGACTCGAAGGAGCATGGTCTACTACGCCAACAAAATGGAGTAATAATTTTTTTGAAAACCTTTTTGGCTTTGAATGGGAGTTAACTAAAAGTCCAGCAGGCGCACAACAATGGACACCGAAAGGTGGCGCAGGTGCAGGAACAGTTCCGGATGCACATGATCCAAATAAAAAACATGCTCCTTTTATGCTGACAACAGATTTGTCACTACGCATGGATCCTGCCTATGAAAAAATTTCAAGACGCTTTTTTGAAAATCCAGATCAGTTCGCAGATGCATTTGCAAGAGCTTGGTACAAATTAACACATCGTGATATGGGTCCAATTGCTCGTTATTTAGGAGAGGAAGTACCCAACGAAGAGTTGATTTGGCAAGATCCAATTCCTGCAGTGACGCATCCATTAATTGATGAAAAGGATGCCGCTGCATTAAAAGCAAAAATTTTGGAAAGTGGATTGTCCGTTTCCCAATTGGTATCAACAGCATGGGCTTCGGCATCTACTTTTCGTGGTTCCGATAAACGTGGAGGTGCTAACGGTGCGCGTATACGTCTTGCTCCACAAAACAATTGGAAAGTAAATAATCCATCTCAATTGGAAAAAGTGTTGAAGACGTTAGAAGGAATTCAGTCGTCTTTTAATAAGGAACTATCGGGAGGAAAGATGGTATCTTTGGCGGATGTAATTGTGTTAGCGGGATGTGCAGGTGTAGAACAAGCAGCAAAAAAGGCTGGCCAAGATGTGAAAGTTCCCTTTACACCAGGACGTGCTGATACTACACAAGAGCAAACCGATGTCGAATCGTTTGCTGTATTGGAACCAGGAGCAGATGGATTCAGAAATTATTATAATCCTCGTCACCGTACTTCTGCAGAAGAAATGTTGATTGATAAGGCGCAATTGATGACACTTACTGCACCTGAAATGACGGTCTTGTTAGGCGGAATGCGCGTGCTAAATACCAAC
>CAIXTT010000349.1 GCA_903922455.1 uncultured Bacteroidota bacterium
GAAAGGACGAATTACGAATTTACGAAAGCGCGAATACACAAATAAGCTACATTGCATCTATCTACTTATTTTCAAAGTTCAGAGAACAAATCCGTATTAATCCGATTTATCCGTGTCATCCGCGTTCTAACTTCAAAGTGGGGTGTATATAGTTTCTTTGGTTACAGAGAAAGATAAAACACAAGGGAAAATATTAAAATACTAGTGCATATATTACTGACCGTTTAAACGCGGGGAACGCGGCGGAGGCGCAAAGGGCGCGGGGTGGTAAATTTCGAAGCAAAAATTAGTTGTTACTAAAAAAATCCAACATCTAAAATCCAACCACTAAAACTCCTTCACCACTCCCGTATAATTAAACGGAGTAATTTTTCGTAATTCTGTTTTCAACTTTTCCGAAACATCCAATCCGTCAATGAATTTTGAAATGGTATCCGGATTAATTTTCTCTCCTGTACGGGTAAGGGATTTCAGTGCTTCATAGGGATTTGGAAAAGCTTCTCTTCTTAAAATGGTTTGTATCGCTTCTGCAACAACCGCCCAATTTTCGGACAGGTCTTGCTTGATGATATCCGCATTGACACTTATCTTATTAAATCCTTTTAATAATGATTTGCATGCAATCAAGGTGTGTGCGTATGGAACACCAACATTGCGTAACACAGTAGAATCTGTTAAATCTCTTTGCAATCTTGATACGGGTAATTTCGCAGCTAAATGTTCAAACAATGCATTTGCCATTCCTAAATTCCCTTCTGCATTTTCGAAATCGATGGGATTTACTTTATGTGGCATCGCTGACGATCCTACTTCATTGGCTACCACTTTTTGTGTGAAGTAGTTCATGGAGATGTACGTCCACATGTCTCTCGATAAATCAACCAAAATGGTGTTGATGCGTTTCATCGAATCAAATAGTGCCGCCATGTTATCATAGTGCTCAATTTGTGTAGTGTATGCCGAACGTTGTAAACCTAAACGTTGAATGAATCGATCGCTAAATGCAATCCAATCAATTTCTGGATAGGCTACTGCATGTGCATTGAAATTACCTGTGGCTCCTCCGAATTTAGCAGAAGAAGTGATACTGTTTAATAATTCCAATTGTGCTTGTAAGCGATGATGGAAAATATAAATTTCTTTACCGAGTCGGGTAGGGGAGGCCGGCTGACCATGTGTGCGCGCTAACATCGGAATGTCTTTCCATTCTTTAGCCACTAATTGAATTTTTTCGCTGATGGCTTTGATGGCCGGTAAATAAATTTGTGCATTCGCCTCTAAAATACTCAGCGGAATGGCCGTGTTGTTGATGTCCTGCGATGTCAGACCAAAGTGAATAAATTCTTTATGTTCTTCTAACCCTAATGCATCAAATTTTTCTTTCAAAAAATATTCTACGGCCTTTACATCATGATTCGTTGTTTTTTCTATGCTCTTGATGTGTAATGCATCTTCATGTTTGAAGTCATTGTAGATGGAACGCAAGGCTTTGAATTTATTTTTGTCGAACTGTTTCAGTTGTGGCAACGGAAGTTCGCATAACTCAATAAAGTATTCTACTTCCACTAAAACACGATAGCGCATCAACGCCTCTTCCGAGAAGTAGAGCGCTAATTCTTCGCAGCTATTTCTATATCTTCCGTCAATAGGTGAAATGGCATTTAGTGGGTGTAGATTCATGTGTTTTACTTGGAATAATGAATAAATAGCTCGTTAAATTTTAACGAGGATAAAATGAGTATGTTGTTTTAAACGATAACCGCTTCTTTGTTGATTTTTTTCACCAACCCTTGCAGTACTTTGCCCGGACCTACTTCTGTGAATGTGTTGGCTCCATCGGCAAACATATGCTCAACACTTTGTGTCCATCTCACCGGTGCAGTAAGTTGTGCAATTAAATTTTTGCGAATAGCAGCAACATCGGTTTGTGGTGTGGCTGTTGCATTTTGATACACAGGACAATTTGGTGTGTTAAATGTTGTTGATTCTATGGCTGCTGCTAATTTCTCCCGTGCAGGCTCCATCAAAGGACTATGAAATGCACCTCCTACAGGTAATAATAATGCTCTTCGGGCACCCGCAGCCGTTAGTTTCTCACACGCTGCTTTTACGGCTTCTACTTCTCCAGAAATTACCAATTGTCCCGGACAATTATAATTAGCAGCCACAACTACACCTGGCGTTTCCGCACAGATCATCTCTACTTTTTCATCTTCCAAAGCAAGCACTGCTGCCATGGTCCCAGGGGTCATTTCACAAGCTTTTTGCATCGCGTTTGCTCTGTCAATTACTAACTTCAATCCATCTTCAAAACTTAACGTTCCATTCGCCACTAAAGCAGAAAATTCACCAAGCGAATGTCCTGCCACCATGTCGGGTTTGAAATCATCTCCCATCACTCTTGCTTGAATCACCGAGTGAATAAAAATAGCTGGTTGTGTCACATTGGTTTGTCGTAATTCTTCATCTGTTCCAGAAAACATAATGTCTGAAATTCTAAATCCAATAATATCATTGGCTTGTTCAAACATGGTTTTTGCCAATTCAGAAGTTTCATAAAGTTCTTTTCCCATTCCTGAGAATTGTGAACCTTGCCCGGGGAAGATGTATGCTTTCATGATGAATGATTATTATTTTTAATAGAGTTGGATTCCATTAATGCAGCTTTCCTAGAATGAGAGAAATAAATTCTTTTCTTGTTCTGTCGTTTTCAAATTCGCCAGTGAAGGCCGATGTGGTCGTCACCGAATTTTGTTTTTGTACGCCGCGCATCTGCATACACAAATGTTGTGCTTCAATCACCACGGCTACTCCTAGTGGTTCAAGCGTCGATTGAATGCAATCACGTATGTCTGTTGTTAATCTTTCTTGTACTTGCAATCGTCGCGCGAAAGCATCTACAATTCGCGGAATTTTACTTAATCCTACAATGTAATTATTGGGAATGTAAGCAATATGCGCCTTTCCAAAGAAAGGTAAAAGATGATGTTCACACAGACTGTACAATTCAATGTCTTTCACAATCACCATCTGCTTGTACTCTTCTTTGAATTTTGCTGAATTCAAAATAGCAACAGGATCTAAATCGTAACCATGCAATAAAAATTGCATCGACTTTGCTACCCGTTCAGGCGTTTTTAGAAGACCTTCTCGATTTATATTTTCACCAAGTTTTTCAATGATTGATTTGTATTGACTTGCTAATTGTTCAGTCAGTTCGGTAGGATACGAATCTCTACGTACGTAACCTTCTGCATCTTCTGTATCGTTTATATTATTTTGGTTTGCCAATTCTTATTTTTTTATCCGAAGTATTCAACGAAATTATTTTCTGTCTCGTATAGTTTGATGCAATGTAAAGCGCATCCTTGGGCTGCAATCGCATCTGCCAACTGTTCCCAAATCGCTTGTGCTAATACTTCTGTGGAAGCCATCTTGCCTTCCATAAAATCAACATCGAGATTCACGTTTTTGTGATCAATTTTTTCCACCACTTTATCTTTAATCAATTGACTTAAATATTTTAAGTCGATAACAAATCCAGTGTCGGCATTGATGTTTCCTTTTACGGTGACAAATAGGTCATAATTATGTCCGTGCCAATTGGGATTGGAACATTTCCCAAAAATTTCCATGTTCTTTTCGTCGCTCCAATCTTTTCTATGAAGCTTGTGAGCAGCGTTAAATCTTTCTTTTCTTGTGATATACAGCATATTGCAATTTCCCTTTTTTCAAGGATGATAAGTCTACAAAATTACGGCTTTTTTTTGATCTTTCACAACTACAATAAGCACAAAGACAGTGCATTGCATTCTCTCAAATTAATTCTTCACGTTCATAAGGTTATGTGTGTGCCCTAATGAGAAATTCTACTATTGAATATTATGGGATTATCTTTGTCCCATGAACCTTCATCGTAATCTACTCTTTGTTTGCGCTACATCGTTGGAATCAACCGCGTTGGGTTTGGATGGATCGTTAAAAACGGGCTTTTATCCTGATCTCTTTGGCGATGGAAAGTCGCTATTGATTACAGGTGTTGGACTCACAGCCACAGCGTATCAATTGGGCAAAATCTTGTCTACTTCGACCTTTGATGGAGCTATAAATTTTGGAGTTGCAGGCGCTTTCGATTTTTCAATTCCATTGGGAACTATGGTAGAGGTAATTACCGATGAGTTTGCCGATTTAGGAGCTGAAAGTAATGAAGATTTTATTTCTCTTTTTGAGATGAATTTGCAGCATGAAAATGATGTTCCTTTTTCCAATGGTAAGTTGGTTCCGATGGGCAAGTGGAAGAACATTGGAAATTTGCCAAAAGTAAATGGAGCGAGTGTAAATACAGTTCATGGAAATGCGCAAAGTATTGAGAACCTTAAGAAGAGAAGTAACGCTCAAATTGAAACGATGGAAGGTGCTGCATTTTTCTATGCCTGTGCAATGGCAGGTGTTGATTCTTTGCAGGTCAGGTCCATCTCCAATTATGTAGAACCTCGAAATCGTGAAAATTGGAGGTTAGAGGAAGCTATTCTATCATTATCGGTCTATTTGAAACAGTATTTTTCTTAACCTAAATGATGCAATTTATTTTTTTCAATGGTGTAATCTGCGATAGTCACATCTCCATCTTAATAACTTTTTTAGTGAGAAGTGGAGCGTATCTCTTAAAATTTGAAATTTGTGAGTGAAAAGAGTGGTTAAATGAAATGAAAAATATTTTTAGAAAAATGTGGAAATTAATTTTCTTTTTAGCTTTTGGCTTCTATTCATCTTTCGTTTTCGCTTATGATGGTGGCGCAAAGCATTACTCTAATGGACAAAAACCATTAGATATCGTTTTTTGTGTCGACCTTAGTGGAAGTACAAACGGTCTTATCAATGATCTTCGCGATAATTTATGGCTCATCATCAATCAAGCAAATCACATGGAGCCTAAACCCGATTTGCGCATTGGAGTCATTGGGTTTTCTCGCCCTAGTTTTGGTAAAGAAAATTCGTACGTGAAAATTTTAGCTCCACTTACTCCTAATTTTGATTTGGTGGAGATGGAATTGTACAAGCTTCGACCATCTATCGAGAAAGGGGATCAAATAGTAAGCGAAGCAATTCGTACCGCGGTGAATGGGATGAGTTGGTCGGATCGAAGTGATGCGGTGAAGATGATTTATCTGGTGGGAAATGGAATGGTAACAGCTAACGGTTACGAATATGTGAAGTATTGCGAACAAGCACGAGCCAAGAATATACCGATTCATGTGTTGTATGTAATGAAGTCGGCGAATTGGTTTAAAGAGCTTCCCGGTTATCGTCGTATCGCCGGACTCACCAACGGTATGCAAACGGAAATTACCATCAACAAAGTAGAGGAAGTGAAAGTATGGAATTCCGTCACTGCCCATTTGGAATCCCTCAATGCAAAGTTCAATGCAACTTATTACTGGACCAGCGACGACAGTAGTTCTTGCAGAAAGTCATTAACGGCTGCTGACTCTGGAGCGGCGGAAACATCACGAGAAACTTTTTTACATCGCATGTATTTTAAATCATCAAATGATTTTCAATCCATCTATCGAAATTGCGATTATTTAAGTTCAAACATGTTGCAACCTTCAGAAACTACTCCCGTAAATTCCGATGCATTTTTACTTCAAGTGAAAGAGTTGCATCAAGTGCGGGAAGAAATCCAAAAACAAATTCATAAAGAATTTCCTGTAGTAGAATTAGACCATCTTCAAAAAGCCTATGTAGAAGGTAGTATGCCCGACAACAATATTTTTCATCGGTCGGTAATGAATATTTTGTACCGCTATTGGGGACTCCGTTGAAGATATTGGATGTTGGATTTTAGATTTTAAAAGTTAATTGCTAAGAATAGCGAGTTGATTTGTTTGAATATCCTATAAACTAGTCGCGAGGCTTCGCGACCCGCAGCTAGAAGCAAAAATTTTAAATTTGAAGTAAAGTATTATCTACCCACAATCAATCTAAAATCCAAAATCTAACAACTAACCTCTAGTGCTCCGCGATCACCGTCACTCCGCCCGTTGTTTTCTGCCCTATGGCAACATTGATTTTAGCATCCAGCGGTAAATACAAATCCACACGCGATCCAAATTTAATAAAGCCTAATTCCGATCCTTGTTTTACCTTGTCATTTTCATGTGGGTAATACACAATCCGTTTTGCTACTGCACCTGCAATTTGTCGAACTAACACAGAGAAACCAACTTTTTCAATCACCATGGTCGTTCTTTCATTTTCTGTACTTGCTTTTGGATGCCAAGCAACTAAAAATTTGCCCTCGTGATAGCGTAAAAATTTTACAATGCCTGAAATGGGATACCAATTAATATGCACATTCAATGGCGACATAAAAATAGATACTTGAATGCGTTTGTCTTTGTAAAATTCTGTCTCCGTCGTTTGTTCAATAACCACAACTTTACCATCACATGGAGCAATTACCAAACGATCACCAATGGTTTGGTCGCGTTTAGGTGAGCGGAAAAATTGTAAAATCAAATAAAGAAATACTAAACTTAATACACCAATAAATACTAGAAGAAGATATTGTTCCGGAAAGAAAAAATGAAATCCTCCATTCAGCAATCCTAATAATATAATCGTTAATAGTATGCTATTAAATCCTTCTTTATGTAGTGTCATTGGAGATTTTATTTAAACATGTATGCAGGATAAAGACGTATTATAGTCTCTAACTCTGCGTAGATAATTTGTTTTTACGGCGTGCTGCGAAGTTTGTGCGACATAAAATCATTATGTAAAGAACGGAGCAGGATATTAATAACTACCGCGAGCGCGAATAGCTTTTGCTACAATTGTGAGTGCATGAACATAAGCTCCCAAGCGCATAGGCACTTTATTCTCTACAGCCACTGCCCAAACATTATTGAATGCATTGATCATCCATTTGTCGGCTCGATTATTTACTTCTTCTTCGCTATAATAGTATCCAGTACGATTCTGTACCCACTCGAAGTAAGAAACCGTTACACCACCACCATTAGCCAGAATATCTGGAATGATGATTACTCCTTTTTTATTTAAGATGTCATCTGCATCGGCACTCGTAGGGCCATTGGCACCTTCAACAATGAGTTTAGCTTTTATTCTAGATGCATTTTTAGAAGTGATTTGGTTTTCTAATGCACAAGGAGCTAAAATTTCTGTATCTAATTCCAAAAGTTCAGGGTGACTTATTTCTTTTGCATCTTTAAATCCTTTCAACGTACCATTGTTTTTTTCACAATGTGCTATAGCTTTTTTAATACTGATTCCTTTCGGATTGTAAAATGCTCCGGTATGATCAGAAATACCAACTACAGTAATTCCGTTTGCTTCAAAATGTTTTGCTGAAATGGATCCAACATTGCCAAAACCTTGAACAACGGCTCTAGTTTTCTTGGGATTCATTTTCATTTTTTTCATAGCCTGCAATGCAGCAGTACAAACGCCTCTTCCTGTTGCTTCAACGCGACCTTGTGATCCGCCTAATAAAAGTGGTTTGCCAGTAACAACACCTGGAGTGAAACTACCATTTACCTTACTGTATTCATCCATCAACCAAGCCATCTCGCGACTACTTGTGTTTACGTCTGGAGCAGGAATGTCTTTATCAACTCCAAAAATGTCAGACATGGACACAGTGTATGCCCGAGTTAAACGCTCCAACTCACCAACGCTCATCGTTTTTGGATCACAAGTGATACCCCCTTTCGCCCCTCCATAAGGAATTTCTGCAATGGCACATTTAAAAGTCATCCAAGCGGCTAAAGCTTTTACTTCATGCTCGTCCACTTGCGGATGAAAACGTATTCCACCTTTTGATGGTCCTAGAGCAGTAGAATGAATAACACGATATCCACCAAATACTTTCACGCGGCCATTGTCCATTTTAATGGGAAGGCTCACTTCAATTATTCGAGATGGAACTTTTACGACTTGGTAAACATCATCTTCTAAATTCATGATTTTTGCAGCCTGATCGAGGCGTTGCATCATGGAATTAAAAGGGTTTGAATTATCCTCAATCAATAGGGGATCGGCAGTTGGTGCCTTCGTCTTTTTTGAAATCTTTGTAACGGCCATGTATTAGGTTTTGGCTGACGAAATTAGATAAAAAGCAAATAGCATTGACTATTTATTAAGGATATATTTTTAAAAATTTGATATTTTTGTGCTGTTGCTCAGTGAGTTGCGTTCTTTTTCTGGTCAATAACAAATTGGTATAAGTCATGTGCAGTTAAAATGGGGGTAAGATTGAATTCATCTTGTTGATTTCGATATCGATAAAATGACATGAAAAAGGTGTTATTGGGTAATTTATTTTGGGTAAAGTCAAATCGATATCGGTGCGGATGGTATAATGGCAACTGATTAATTCCCGCCATAATTTCTGCGATTTTTTTATACTTAAGATGTAATTTTTCTACACGATGGACATGAGCAGGAAAGTGGAGATATAAACTGTCCAATGAATGCACTGCTTGGATCATATAATCTCCATACATTTTTTCATCACTTTGAAATTGGATGTAGTTCGTATAGGGGAGTCCGTTAGTTCCATATTTGTGTTTTAAAAATTGAATGGCTCCTTGTTCACCTACATAAGTAGCGAAGTTTTCATTGTAATCTACACTCCCCGGTAAATAGAGTGTAGTATGCGTTAATTCATGGATGATAAGTTCCGCTAATTGTCCTTCACTTCTTTTTAGCATATTGCTTAGTATAGGATCTTCAAACCACCCCAGTGTACTCCACGCTGCCGTAGGTCGATATTCTACATCGTATCCTAGATCTTCTATTTTTTTTAATTCGGGCTGTCCTCGCTCTTTCTCAAAAAATCCTTTGTACGAAACATTACCAAGAAATGGAAAATTCCATTCATAGTCTTGCATAGAAAAAGGGCTGCATGCTGTGATTACCCACAAAACAGGTTTTCCTTTTTGATCGTATACCTTGGTGTAGTTTTCAGAAACGATTAATCCGAGCGAATCGTGAGCGAACTTTTTAATTTCATGAATGATTCGAAGTTTAGCTTTTAAACTATCTGGAAAATGAGGGTCATTGAGTTTTGTTTCGATGGGCGCTGCGTAGTAAAGTATTTTCACCTGACCTTTTAATTGCGCAATACCATAATTGACAAGCTGAAAATTGAATATGGAATATCCAATGATAAAAAGTAGCACTAAGTATGAAAATATTTTTAAGGATTTCAGTAGGATTTTCATGAGGAGCGACGAAATAAGAATTTCATCTTCTTTTTCATTTGGTTTTGTTGACGTTTTATAATTCGATAATTATTTTCAGCTAATCCTTCTCTTTTCGTATCACCCAATTGTTTCCAATTCCCTCTTTGAAAATCCAATGCAGCTTCTAAGTCTACCAATTTATCAGAGGCCGATGGATCCCATTGTGCATGATAATTTTGTAGCCAATTGTGATTGAATTGTAAGAACTCATCATTGCCAATTCCTGGTCTGCTAGATACATAACTTCCACTGATATGCGCTGTTGAAAAAACGTTTTGTTGACTCAAAAAAACATAGGCTTTGGGATCCGCAACAAATGCTAAGTTGTTCTTCGCGCAGTACTGTTGCAGTTCTTTTACTACTTGTAAAAAAGCTTGTAACAAATCGGGTTGATCGAGTGTGCAACCTGTATTGTATATCTCTTCAGGATGGTATTTTTCTAAAAGTGAAATGTAACGATCGTAAGCCGGTTTTACTGCTGCATAAACTTCTGGATTATTTCTTCGGAATAAATCATAATGTGTAAATTTTAAATCGTAATTTAACACACAAAGATCTTTTCGAAATCCCGTTTTGATGCGAGCATAGTTATAGTTAATGATATTGGTCCAGTCGGCAATTAAAACAACACTTCCTTTCTCGATGGAGTTGTCGAGATCTTTCATGAGCGAAGTGCTTAAGTCGAAAGTAGTAAGTGATGTTTTCGGATAATTAACTCCGCCTTGTATTAACAAAAGTACTGGAAGAACTATTCTCGCTTGAGGATGCCATGTACTCAGTTGAGCCATCCCTAATGCAGCGAAAAAACCCATCAGATAAAAGGGAGTGCATAAATAAGCATCGGTATCGGCAGTTTGATCGATTCTCAATTGGTAAATAAGTAGAAATAGATAGTAAAATGTGATTCCAAACCACAAACGATGTTTCTTGGCAGAAATTAAATAGATAATGCCCATCAAAATAAAAATAAGGAAAATGAAAAATTGTTCGAAGCTAATTCTAAAGAAGTAGGGGATACGCATACCCACAATTCCTTTCACCTCAGCTTGCGTATTTTTAATCCATGCTCCTCCTGAAAGATGATATATTAATCGATCGAAAGTGTTCGGACTTCCAAATGCAAAGGGTAACTCTGCCGAGGCGCGAACATAAATCCATCCATAAAATAAAATAAAAATACCACCCGAAATGAGGAGTAGCATTTTAGAATCTTTTCCCAAAAGTTCATTCCAGTTTATTTTTTCTTTTTCGATTTTTTTCTTCGCGTTGATTTTATTCACCAACCATCCATGTGGCCAAAGCAGAACTATGATGGGAATGAATAGAATGATGGTTAAGTGATGGTTCGCCAAACCAATCCCTAACCCAAGAGCTGCTAGATAAGTTCCGACCTTGTGGTATCCTGTTTCTCTTCGAAGAAGTCCGTAAAAGATAATCCCAATACATAAAACTTGTAAACTATAAACTTCAACTGAATGTGACCAGTGCCAAAGCGTAGTTCCGGTTACAGGAGCTAATGCAGTGCATATGGCGATGAGGTAAAAGGTGGTTCTGTTTAATTGAGTATAGGTATTCTTTAGCAAGATGATTACACTTAAAAATAGAAGGACCGAAGCAAAGCTCATGCATAAACTACTAAATAAAACCAGACTCGGTATATGAGCTAATCCGAAAACGGAAAGCATTGTGGTGAAAACTTTACTTAATAGTACATAAGCAGGAAATCCAGGAGCATGCGCAATACCCGTTAATTCATTTACTAGTGCAAATTCAGCAGCGTCGGCGAATCCTAATGAATTAAAATTTGCATTCATTAGAGAGATAATTACACTCACCAAAAATACGAGTAGACACCCAAAGCGTGAAATAGTTTTTTCTGTCATAGGTATAGATTGAATAACGAAAATAATATAATTTGAAACACCTACCAGTATAATTTGTGAGATTTATTTCCTCACAGCATGTATGATGAGGTTGGCTCCATTAATTTTTTTCATGTAGTTCACTTCATGCCCGCTTAATTGCAATTCTTCGGTTACATTTTTTATTTTATCAACATCGGTAAAGGCATTGAAAAGAATTCTGCCTCCTAAATTCGTTTTTTGTGAAAGATGTTTCCAAAATTCACGTGAAAGTAATTTCCCGGGTATTTTATCATCAATAAAAACATCGACTAAAATTAAATCAAATTTTCGAGTTCTTTTTTTCACGTATTCTGCTGCATCGATGCATTCGATTTTTAAATCTTTGTTAGGGATAATATTAAATTCATATTGAGCAATATCAATGATAACAGGATCAATTTCTACGGCAACTATTTTTCCAGTGAATTTAAATTTATTTTTGAGCAATTCGATAGACGATCCACCACCCATTCCTAAAATAAGAATACGTTTAATACCGCGAAAAGGGATTTGATCGAGGGTTAACTCCCATACTTTCTGTAAATTCCCGTAACTGTAGCTCGTATTTTTACTGTCAAGGACCTTTTGCCCATCCACATAATTTATTTCCAGAATCCCACTGTATTTCGATCGGATGAGCTGCGTCATTGCTAAATCTTTGTTAATGCGAAAGTAAAGATTCTTTTTGATGAACTTGATTTTATAGCTTGCAAATCAAAGGGAAGTACAATTTTGAAGATTAATTGTAACTCCTAAGGGGATTAAAATTATATTTGTAGGATAAGCTAAAATTATGTCGTCAGAAATTCGTCAATTACAACCTCAATCACTTTGGAAACATTTTGTCGATTTAAATGCCGTGCCTCGACCTTCTAAAAAGGAAGAACGAGTGATTCAATTCATGAAGGACTTTGGAACCCAACTCGGACTGGAAACATTTGAAGATGACATTCGAAATGTGATTATTCGCAAGCCTGCTACCAAAGGCATGGAGAATCGTAAAGCGATTGTGCTGCAAAGCCATTTGGATATGGTGCATCAAAAAAATAATGATACCATTTTTGATTTTGATAAGGAGGGCATTAACATGACTATTGATGGTGATTGGGTACGAGCAAAAGGAACAACGTTAGGTGCAGATAATGGAATTGGTGTGGCCACTATCATGGCGATTTTGGCAAGTAACGATATTCCTCATCCTGCCATTGATGCCTTGTTTACCATCGATGAGGAAACGGGTATGACAGGCGCACTCAATTTGAAAGGTGGAATTTTGAAAGGTGAAATATTATTGAATCTCGATACCGAGCAGGATGATGAAATTGATATTGGTTGTGCTGGTGGAATCGACGTCACTGCAAAACGATCCTATCAAGAGGAAAATATTCCTGCAGATCATATAGGGTATACGCTTACTGTTAGTGGATTGAATGGCGGACATAGCGGCATGGATATTCATAAAGGTTTAGGTAATGCAAATAAACTGATGATTAGAATTTTGTATGCTATATCGAGGGAGTTAAATGCGAGAGTAACGAGCATCAATGGAGGAAGTCTTAGAAATGCGATTCCACGAGAAAGTGTTTCAGTAGTTACCATCGCTAAGGATAGTGAATCACAGATGGCCACCTTAATTTCGGCACTTTCAGAAGAAATAAAAGCTGAATATATTACGATGGAACCAGGACTTAACATCACCATGGTTTCAGTAGCCACTCCCCAAAAAGGAATGAAAGCCGACGATCAGAATCGAATCCTCAATGCTATTTATACTGCGAATAATGGAGTTTATAGAATGAGCGCCGATATTCCCGATTTAGTAGAAACGAGTAATAACGTTGCTCGTGTTTTATTAGAGAACGGAGAATTGATGATTGGCTGTTTAACTCGCTCCTCTGTAGAGTCATCAAAAATGGATTTGGCGAATGCACTTCGCGCTGCTTTTGAATTGGCTGGTTGCGACGTTGTTTTTTCAGGAAACTATCCCGGTTGGACACCCAACGTACATTCTCCAATTTTAAAAACGATGGAAGGAATCTACGAGAAATTATTTAACGAAAAACCAAAAGTAGTTGCTTGTCACGCCGGATTGGAATGTGGCATTTTAGGCGCAAATTATCCTGGAATGGATATGATCTCCTTCGGTCCAACCATTCTCGGTGCCCATAGCCCCGACGAACGTGTTTCAATTTCCAGTGTACAAAAATATTGGAAGTTTGTTTTAGAAATACTTAAAGAAATTCCCACGATAAAATAGCTTCTAGCTTCTAGCTCTAACATTCTACAACTAACAACTAACAACTAACTACTATCCCCGGTTTCACATCTTCAATTTTCTGCGCCGCTGCAACAAAAGGAGACACAAGAATTAATAAACTTGAAAATACTTTTTTCATATAAATTTTATTGGAAGTTAATTCAATCGTTGGAATTATAAAGTAGATCAGAACTTGAAGTGTCAGAGAAAAAAATCCGCTGACATCCGCTAAATCCGCGTCATTTGTGTTCACATTTTTCAATATCACTTCTCGGGTCCACTGTTGGTTCAAAGCGCAGCAATTCACAATTCACAATTCACTAATTCACCAATTGTTAAAACGGATACTTATTCGCATCAATCATCGCTTTTGCAATTCTTCTTCTTGTCGCCACCGTATTCACGGGTGCCATCTTACTAAAACGTTTTAAACCCATCAACAACATACGTTGTTCATCACCTTCACACATGGCATTAATTGCATTCTTACCATTCACATTTAATCGATCAATTGCATCATTTACATAAGTACTGGTCATGTCAATTTGTAATGCACAGGCTTCTGCTCCTTTAGTGGCGACTAATTTTTGCGTTCTTAACAAAATAGATTCAGCCATAAATGTATCGATGGCCATATCAGCAATACGCATAATAAGTTCTTGCTCCTTAGCTAATGTCATCATGTATTTTTGAACTGCAGTTCCAGCGACCATCAAAATTGCTTTTTTCATGTTGGCAATTACTTTGGTTTCTTCATCAAAAAGTTGATTGTTGCCATTGCCAAATTCAGGAATACCCATCAATTCTTTTTGAATCGCCATGGCATGACCCATTAAATCCAATTCTCCTTTCATCGCACGTTTTAAAATCATATCGACGGCAAGCAATCGATTAATTTCATTTGTTCCTTCAAATATTCTATTGATACGAGAGTCGCGATAGGCACGATCCATAGGGAAGTCGGCGGAATATCCGTAACCACCATAAATTTGTACACCTTCATCTACTACAAAATCCAGGACTTCAGATCCAGCAACCTTTAAAATAGCACACTCTACCGCATATTCTTCAGCCGCACCTAGCAATGCACTTTCAAATGATTTCCCATTCGCCATCATCTCCTCTTCTTTATTTTCGATGAGTCCACTCACTCTGTATATGGCCGATTCAATAGCAAAAATGCGAATCGCTTGTTCTGCTAATTTATGTTTGATAGCTCCAAACTTGGAGATGGGTAATTTAAATTGTTCTCTGGTATTTGCATATTCTACCGACTGCGTACAAACTTGTTTTGATCCACCTAAAGCAGCAGCTGCTAATTTTGCTCTACCAATATTTAATATGTTGAAAGCGATAAGATGTCCTTTACCAATTTCTCCTAAAACATTTTCAACGGGAACTTTACAATCCATAAAAAATACTTGACGAGTAGAAGATCCTTTAATTCCCATTTTATGCTCCTCTTCACCCAATGACAAACCCGCATAATCTTTCTCCACAATAAATCCGGTGAATTTATCTCCATCCACTTGAGCAAAAACGGTGAAAACATCTGCAAAGCCAGCATTGGTAATCCACATTTTTTGTCCGTTAAGAATATAATGTTTTCCATCCGAAGAAAGTACAGCTTTAGTTTTAGCAGCTAATGCATCAGAACCAGATCCGGGCTCTGTTAAACAATACGATCCTTTAAATTCTCCAGTAGAAAGTTTAGGAAGGTATTTTGCCTTTTGTACTTCTGTTCCAAAATACAAAATGGGTAACGTGCCAATTCCGGTATGTGCTGCCATCGCTACTGAAAAAGAATGTCCAGCACCCAATACTTCCGTCATCAACATGCCCGTCAAAAAATCTTTTCCAAACCCTCCATATTGTTCTGGAATGGAAACGCCAAGCAAACCTAATTCGCCTGCTTTGTCTACCATAGAAGCCATTAAGCCGGGCTCCATAGCATCAATACGATCAAGGTTGGGATAAATATTTTGTACTAAGAACTCATGAGCCATATCGGCCATCATGCGATGTTCTTCGTTGAATTCTTCGGGTGTAAAAACGGAATTTGGGTCTGTTGTGCGTATGATAAATTCTCCGCCTTTCAGTAAGGATACTTCGCTATTAGTTTTTGTTTGAGTGGACATTTTTTGATTAATTTTATAAAGTATACGTATCGAGGAAACAAGGGTTTCAATCCTCTGTGTTTTTCATTTTCGTTATCTCGAAGGTAAGAATTTTGTTTTAGACAAGAATTCTGTTCTATTAGTTTCTTTCTGCTCTTCTGAACATAAACTTGTTTATAATGGTTAAAACATCCAATTATTGTCCTTGTTCCTTTTATCTTAATTTTGTGCTTGGATGACAACGGAGATCGGGCGGCAAGTAGATAAGGCAATTTCTTTGCTAGAAGCAGGAGAGTTGGTTAGTATTCCAACCGAAACGGTGTATGGATTAGCTGCGAATGCCTTAAATTCTACCGCCGTTTATTCTATTTTTAAAGTAAAGGAAAGACCTTCTTTTGATCCGCTTATTGTACATATTCCAAAAGTGGATGTTTTAGATCACTATGCACATTCTATTCCTCGCATTGCCTATGATTTAGCGTTGACCTTTTGGCCAGGACCCTTAACTTTAATTTTACCTCGTAAGTCCAATATTCCTGATTTGGTGAGCTCGGGCTTAGATACCGTGGGTTTACGTCAACCCGCTCATCCATTAACATTAGAACTGCTCTATCAATTGGACTTTCCTTTGGCGGCGCCCAGTGCAAATCCCTTTGGATATATTAGTCCGACAACAGCTCAGCATGTATACGATCAACTGCAAGGTAAAATACCTTATATTTTAGATGGGGGACCCTGTAGAGTAGGAGTGGAATCGACCATCGTTGGATTTGAAGGAGATGAAATATTTATTTATCGTTTAGGTGGACTAACGTTAGAGGATATACGAAAAGTAGCTCCTCATTGTCAATTGAAATTAAACAGTTCTTCAAATCCGATCGCACCCGGCATGTTAAAAAGTCATTATGCACCAAAGCATCCATTTTATTTAGGAGAAATCAGGGCATTGATTACACAATTTGAAGGAAAGCGAATCGGTGTTCTTTCTTTTGAAAAAAATTATGCTGCTTATGAAAATGTAGAGGTGAATGAAATTCTTTCAACCCATGGAAACTTGGATGCAGCTGCCGTAAAATTATTTTCTGCGATGCGAGTTTTAGACGCCTCTTCTGTCGATGTTATTTTAGGTGAATATGTACCGGATGTTGGTATTGGAAGAGCCATCAATGATCGATTGAAAAGAGCAGCGACGTGGTGATTGCGCTGTGAATGGCGGCGCTAAACATAACTCATTCAACACACCGCCATGAATGGCGGTGTGTTGAAATACCTCCTCTATCAACAAACAACTGGGGCTCCTATAAAACGCAATGCATTGCGTTTTATAGGAGCCCCAGCCCTGTATTTTGAAATATTATTATTCCACTATAATTCTAAAATAACTAGGCGATCCTTCGTTTTTGCGAATCCCCACTAAGTAGGCTCCACTTTCTAGCGAAGCAACGGGAATGCTTATGACACGACGAAATGAATAGTTGTCACCTCCCATTTGTCGGCCCGTTAAATCAAAAATGGAAGCAGCATAATCTCCTTCTGTAGCAAGTTCTATGTTGATCTTTTGATTGGCTGGTACAGGATAGATGCGCACGTCTTCATTCGCAATCAAATCATTGAACCCAATTGTTGTAATGGTGTAACAGGATGATGTATCGTTGCAGCCATTTTTAGTCACCGACAAAGCATATGAACCCGGTGTTGTTGGGATAAATTGTTTTGATGTTGCTCCTGGAATGGCTGCGTAATTGTTATTGCAATCGAGCCATTGATAGGTTGCTGATACTTGCGTAGCAACCATGATATGTTGATTTACGGAAACGCTGGTATCCGCCGTTCCCACAAATATAATTCCTACTCCAGAAGTTAAACTTAAACCACAGCTTGTAGTGGATACGCATCGGTAAAATAAATTGTTAAATGGAGCCGTTAGAGCTGTTAACGTGAGTGTAGATGTTGAAGACCCAGCATATACACCACCATCTGTAATATCATTCCAATTGATACCACCATTTGTTCCTTCTTGCCATTTTAAAGAAAGATTTTGACCAGTAACGGCAATGGTAAATTGGGTAGAACCACCTAAACATGCACCCGCTGTAGTAGGTTGAGAAGAAATTACTGGATAATTACACTCTCTATATTTAGCAATAAAGGCATCATTTAAACCTGAGTTAGTAAGGGAAATACTAAGATTAAGCGGATCTAAATTTAATGTGCCACCTGTCCAATATCCTGCTGCAACTATGTCATTGCTTATAGGGTCAAAGTCTATCGACCTCACATAATCTGTTCCCCCAGATCCAATTTTTTGACTCCAATTGTAAAGACCGTTGTTATCATATTTAGCTATAAATCCATCTCTACCAGCATATGTTTTTATAAAGTTGGTAACATTACTCGGATCAAAGTCAGCAGAGTCTTGAAATGAACCAGCTATGTAAACTTCGCCCAACGCATTCGCAATGATAAAATTAGTATTGTCGGCTCCAGTGCCACCAATTCCTCCAGCCCAATTTAGATTACCAGAAGTAGTTAACGAAACAATGAAAACGTCAGTGCTTCCTTTGCTTTGAATATTTAATGTATCTATTCCAGGATTAAAATCGACCACTGAATTAAATGTTCCCGTTGCATAAATATTGGAATTGGCTGTAGTAATTGAAAAAAGATTGTCGGCTAGAGCCCCACCAAATTTTGTTGACCAATCATAGCTCCCCGCAGATGAATAACGAGCCATGAAACAATCAGAAGATCCTAAAGCGGCAACAGTAGTCCCACCTACAGGATCAATATTCATTGTCGTAGAAAAATATCCGCCAACTAAAACATTGTCATTCGCATCAACAGCCACTGATTTTATATAATCACTTGACAAACCCTGAAGGTTAAACCCCCACTGAAAGTTGCCTGAAGTATCATATTTCACAAGGAAGGGATCATAGGTAATAGTCGTATTTCCGTTATTGACAACTAATGAAGTTGCTCCCGCATCTAAATCGATATTGGGGCTACTAAATTCCCCTCCTACATAAAAATTTCCCGATGCATCTAAAGCGATACTTTCTGCAATTTCTGTATTTACATCTCCAATGGTATTTGCCCAAACTAAATTACCATTCGCGTCATATTTTGCCATGAATACATCTAAACCACCCAGAGATGTAAAATTTAATGATCCTAAACCTGGGTCAAAATCAACGGTAACCGTATAGTTTCCGATAGCATAAACATTTCCTGCTGCATCTAAGTCTATAGAATACACCCTATCGGTGCCCGTGCTGCCCATCGATATTACCCAAGTTAGTGCTCCTAAGGGACTATATTTTGCAATGTAACCATCCGAAGATCCAGCGCTTGTTCTGGTAGTAGAATTGGTACTCGGGTCAAAGTCACAGGTGCCATCAAATCGTCCCGCAACATAAATATTTCCCGCAACATCTGTTTTAATAATGTCGCCGTAATCATTTCCTGTACCTGCTATTTTACCTGCCCATGTATACACTGGAACTTGAGCATTGACAAGCAAAACGATTGTCATAAATGTGAATAAGAGTATGAGTTTTTTCATTTTAACGTGGATTGAGGTTTCATCTACAAGTTTAAGTATTTTATTTGAAATGGAAGTGTTTTCCCAATCAATTTTACTTAGGAAGGCATCTCATAAATTGACTGGATTTCACATCATAAATTATACTTCATCTTAAAACATAAATAGTAGGTTTTAAAAAGTTTAGCTCAAAAAAAAGAACGGATGCAGCTCTTTATTGATAGTGTATAGTAGACATATTTTAAAATAAATTTTAGTAGACCTGTCCTTGTAAAAGAAGAACCTTGCCTTAATGGTAACTTCCAAAAAAACGGTTGGTTTTTTAAAACCTTTAATTCAATCTTTCAAAAATACCAGCTGCTCCTTGTCCTGTACCAACACACATAGTCACCATTCCATATTTTTTCTGACGAGCTTCCAGTTCATTCATAATTTGCACGGTTAGTTTACCTCCTGTGCACCCGAGAGGATGTCCTAATGCAATGGCTCCTCCGTTTACATTGACTACATCTTGGTTGAGACCTAATGTACGAATGATCGCTAAACTTTGTGATGCAAAAGCTTCGTTCAATTCTATAAGGTCAATATCATTTTGATTTAATCCCGTCTGTTTTAATACAGCTGGAATTGCTTTAATTGGACCAATACCCATAACTCGAGGTTCAACACCGGCAACTGCATAACCTACAAATCGCATTCGAGGTTGTACATTGAGTTGCTTAAGCATCTTTTCAGAAACCACTAAAACAAATGCAGCGCCGTCGCTTGTTTGTGAACTATTCCCTGCGGTAACGGATCCTTTCGCATCAAAAACAGGTTTGAGTTTCGCTAATTTCTCAATAGAAGTATCCATTCTGGCACCTTCATCCGTATCGGCAATACTCGTTCTTGTTTGTTTTTTTTCAGCGGTATCTAAATAAGTTTCGGTGATAGAAAATGGAACAATCTGATCTTTAAAAATTCCCGATTGAATGGCTTTTACTGCTTTCTGGTGGGAGTTGAATGAAAATAAATCTTGATCTTCTCTGCTAACTTTATAATCGTTCGCAACGGCCTCTGCGGTTAATCCCATTCCCCAATAATAATCAGGATGTATTTTTGCTGTTTCGTAGTTTGGAACAATTCTCCAACCACCAAATGGAATCGGACTCATGCTTTCGGCTCCTCCTGCAACGATACAATCCGCTAAGCCCGCTTTAATTTTAGCTGCAGCTATGGCAATGGTCTCTAAACCCGAGGCGCAGTAACGATTTACTGTCATGCCTGGAACTTTGTCAGTTTTTAAACCCATCAAGGAAATCATTCTTCCCATATTTAATCCTTGTTCCGCTTCAGGAGTAGCATTCCCTACAATCACATCGTCAATCCACTCTTTATCTAAGTTGGGAACAGCATTCATCAAATGTTGAATTACCGAAACGGCAATATCATCTGGACGAGTAAAACGAAACATTCCTTTTGGTGCTTTTCCAACAGCACTTCGAAATCCAGTGATTATATATGCTTCTGCCATGTCTAAATTATTTTAAGCGAAGATAAAAATATCGAAGCTTTTTTTGATGATTTTCTTGGAGAAGGAAACGAATTTATTCACAACACTGGCTTGCGTCCCAATAGCTATCGGGATTTCAACCTGAGCATGTCGAAGGGTGCGAGAAAACTTGACGAAGCGCTGTTCACAATTTGGACAAAATTTTGAAGTGACTTCTATGTTGCTAGTTTTACAAATCGTCATCTGTTTTTTGAACTCTGATTTTTGGTTTTTCGAGTCGATATATTAACAGACAAATATCGTATAAGAGAATCTTCTTCAAGATGGAGACATAAAAAAATCCTGCTTAAAAGCAGGATTTTAATTTCTTTATGCGAAGTTGATTTTATTTGCGAATCTCCGTAGTGTCTTTCACGGGCTCATTTCCTTTTAGTGTAGAATCACCCGGTGCACCTGGAGTAGGATTTTTACCACCTTTTTCTTTTGCCTTTTTTGCTTCAGCCGCTTTTTTTGCAGCCTCTGCTTTCTTGGCTTCTTCAAGAGCCACTTTTAAATCAACACCTTCTTTGTAATTTGAAACATTAATTAAATTGCCTTTACGATTAAATGTTTTCCATTCTCCGTCACGCTTATTTAATTTATAACTTCCTTCAGAGGCCATTTCTCCATCTTCATAGTATTTCGTCCACTTGCCATTTTTCTTATTGGTGATGTATTCACCTTCTTGCTTTATTTGTCCGCTATAAAAATATCTTTTGTAAACACCTTCTTTAATTCCGTTTTGATATTCAATTTCCTCCATTACTTTACCGTAAGGATAAAATCTTCTACTCACTCCGTGGCGTCTATCGTTGACGTATTCCACTTCGTTCATAAGATCTCCTAAGGAATTATAGGTCCGCCAAACACCTTGTTTTTGGCCGAGTTCATCAGTTTTATTCCGATGCTTTTCTCTTCCAGGTGCGTATTTAGGCTTTTGCTCGTCTTGGGCTACTACTAGAAGCGGTAACACAAACGCTATGATTAATAAGGTACTCCAACTTTTCATGGGGGACAGGATTACTTGGGCTAAATTAATTAAATTATTTAATTTCTGAGTGGCTTTCCTGAAGTCAATATCGATTGGATGCGTTCAAGGGTCTTTTTTTCTCCACATAAGGATAGAAAAGCCTCTCTTTCAAGGTCCAATAAGTATTGCTCCGACACCAAAGTAGGGGCACTTAAATCACCACCACAAAGGATATAACCAAGCTTTTGTGAGATAAGTTGATCATGTTCGCTTATATAATGTCCTGAGTACATGGTGTTTGCGCCAACTTGAATGATCCCTAATCCGCTTTTCCCCATCACTCGAATATCTTTTCTTTTTTCCGGCATAGTATATCCAGTGGCATTCATTTCTAAAACTGCATTTTTTGCATCTGTTAATAACCTGCTTCGGTTTAAACTGATGGAATCTTTTCCAGGACGCAAAATTCCTAAATCGAATGCTTCGGCTGCAGATGTGGAAACTTTGGCTTGTCCAATAGTTAGAAATCTCTCTCTCAATGCATTAATTTCAATGTCACCCTCAGAAAGGCTGTCGGATAGTCGGAGTGCGAATTCTTTACTTCCACCTCCTCCGGGAATTAAACCAACACCGAATTCAACCATTCCAGTATATAGTTCGGCATGTGCTTGAACTTTATCGGCATGAAGTGTCATTTCGCACCCACCACCTAAACTCAATCCAAAAGGGGCCACAACTACCGGAATGGATGAATAGCGAACACGCATATTCATATTTTGAAATGCACGAATCGCAAAGTCAATTTCTTCCCATTCTTGTTCAACAGCCATCATAAATACCATTGCCAAGTTAGCACCCGCACTAAAGTTGGGACCTTCATTCCCAATAACAACACCTTTGTAATTCTGTTCTGCTAATTCGATGGCTTTGTTTACACCTTGAACAACCTCTCCACCAATGGTGTTCATTTTGGTGCGAAACTCACAACAAATAACATCGTCCCCAATATCGATAATGCTACATCCTGAATTACTCCAAATAGTTTTCGTTTTTCGAATGGGTGCTAAGCGTGTGTATGCCTCTTGTCCGGGGATGAGTTCGTAGCTTTTTGATTGGATGTTATAGAAAAGTTTTTTTCCATTTTCATTTTTGTAAAAAGTAGCGTTTCCGTTTTTTAACATTTCATAAACCCAAGGAGCTGGTTTCATGTTTGCTTTTTCCATCTCAGCAACGAATGCAGCAACGCCTACTACATCCCAACTTTCAAAAGGACCAAGTTCCCAGCCAAACCCCGCTTCCATGGCGGTATCAATTTTATAAAGTTCGTCAGCAACTTCTGGTACACGTTCTGAAACATATCTGAATAACCCCAAAAAGGATTGACGATAAAACTCTCCTGCCAGATCATGACCACTAACCAAAACTTTCATTCGCTCCTGTAAATCGTCGATTGTTTTGGTTTTTTCCAGTGTAGCAAATTTTGTTTTTTCTTGTTGACGATATTCTAAACTTTTTAAGTCAAGTGCTAGAATTTCTGTTTTTCCAGCTGCGTTTTTTGTCTTTTTATAAAATCCTTGCTTCGTTTTGTCGCCAAGCCATTTATTTTCCATCATGACAGTGATGTATTTCGGCAATTCAAAATATTCTTTTAAGCTGTCATTTTTTAATCCTGCTTTTAATCCATTCGCAACATGAACTAAAGTGTCGAGACCAACAACATCACAAGTTCTAAATGTTGCCGACTTCGGCCGTCCCAATACAGGGCCAGTTAATTTATCTACATCTTCTACTGTGAGTCCAAGTTTTTCTACCAGATGAAATAAATAAAGAATTCCAAATACACCAATTCTATTCGCGATAAACGCAGGCGTGTCTTTGCAAATCACCGTGGTTTTTCCTAAAAATAAATCGCCATAGTTTTCAAGGAAGCTAATCACTTCAGGACTTGTTTGTGTTCCTGGAATAATTTCCATCAAGCGTAAATACCTCGGTGGATTAAAAAAGTGAACTCCACAAAAATGTTTTTTGAAGTCTTCAGATCTTCCATCTTCCATTAAAAAGATAGGAATACCCGAAGTGTTCGTCGTAATAAGTGTTCCTGGTTTTCTATACTTCTCTACTTTTTCGAAAATTATTTTTTTGATGTCTAATCGTTCCACAACCACTTCTAAAATCCAATCGCACGTTGCAATTTCAGAGATATTGTCCTCAAAATTTCCAGTTTTGATTCTTGATAAATATGATTTTTTATAGAGCGCCGCCGGACTCGCTTTTACAGTGGAAGCTAAAGCTGCATTCACAATTCGATTGCGAACGGTAGGGTGTTCTAACGTTGCTCCTTTTGCAATTTCTTCGGGGAGTAATTCGGTTGGACAAATGTCCAATAAAAGAACATTCACACCAATATTTGCGAAATGACAAGCAATTCTCGACCCCATGATTCCGGAACCTAATACGACAACATTTTTAATTTTATACATAGCTTAGAATACAATTCGAAAGAAAACCCAAAATAAGCGGAAAAGTGTGATAAATAGGAGAGAGAGGTTATTCTTTTATCAACAAAATGGAAGGATGAAGCATTATTTTTACTGGATGAAGTACATCTGAAATGAGCAAAATTTCATAAATTGAAAAAGGCTGTCTCTAACGCGAGACAGCCTTTTTGCAATCGTTAATTCAAAACTTAATTTTTTATAGGTGTTGCACGAATAATAGGTGCATTCGCTTTTTTATCTATCATATGTGTTTTCAAAAATGTTTCCATCGCTTCATAAAACTCAAAACGATTTTCTTCGTTTCTAAAACCATGTCCTTCATTATCTTTTACCATGTATTGAACAATAATATTGTTTTTCTTTAATGCAGCAACTACTTGATCACTTTCATCTTTATTTACTCTTGGATCTTTAGCTCCTTGCGCTATGAAAAGTGGACATTTAATTTTGTCAACATGAAACACAGGAGAATACTTATGCATCATCACGGAATCTTTTGGATCATTTGGATTTCCAACCATCGTGTACATCATTTCTAAATATGGTTTCCAATAAGGAGGAATCGTTTTCATAAACGAAAATAAGTTGGATACACCCACATAGTCAATAGCACAAGTATACGTATCGGGAGTAAATGCAATGCCAGCCAATGTTGCATATCCGCCATACGATGCACCATAAATAGCTACACGTTTTGGATCTGCAATACCCTGATTCGTCAACCAATTAACACCATCGGAGATATCTCTTTGCATATCTTGTCCCCACTGTTTAAAGGAGGATTCCCAAAATGCTTTGCCATAACCAGTGCTTCCTCTAAAATTCATTTGTAAAACGGCATATCCTCTGTTTGCTAAAAATTGCACCTCGGGGTTCCATCCCCAGCTATCTCTAGCCCAAGGACCTCCATGCGGATTGATGACAACAGGTAAATTTTTTGCTTCTTTTACATTTTGCGGAAGAGTTAAATAGCCATGAATTGTTTTCCCATCTTTAGTTTCATAGCTGATTGGTTGCATATAGCACATATCACTTTCATTAATCCACGGACTTAATTCATGTAGTTTAGTTAATTTGTCAGTGGTCTTATCATAAAAATAATAAGCGCCTAAACTACGGTCACTATAGGTGCGCACTAAAAATTTGTCTTCATTTTTATTGCTGTTAGTTATGGCAACTCTATAACCTATAAGTTCTTCGGCGAGTCGAATATGCATTATCTCCGTTTGCTTATCAAAAAAGGCGTATTCATATTTATCTTTTTCTATTCCAATACTTGTAAGCACTTTTCTCTTTCGCGAATAACTTAAGTCAGAAACGTCAACTTCTTCGTCTTCAAAAAGTGTTTCAACTTCTTTTCCAGTCTTAATATCTAAGAGGACAATTGCCTGCTTATCACGTCCAATATTAGAAGCGGCATACAGTTGCTTATTATCAAAGGTAAAGAAAAGCGGATTCGCTGATTCTCTAAAGTCAGTAGTGATGATTGTTGTAAAAGGATCACTTTCTTTTTCTCTAACCATTAAGCCAGTTTGAACGCCATCGGTTGTAGTTGCGGCTCTAATTTGTCCATTATGATCTGTTATCCATCCTGAAATATTTCCCGGATTTTTTGCAACTAATTTCATGTCGCCCGTGGTAATATTCATTCTGTAAACATCAAAAACTTCAGGATTCTCTTTGTTCATTTCAATAAGAACTTCATTTGGAAAATCTTCAAGTTGATCAGTTATTGATACACGAACATCTTTAAATGGTGTTAAATCTTTTTCTGTTTTCCCGTCAGTAGAAGCTAAAAACAAATGGAAGTTTTCATCTCCACCAAAGTCACGTACATAGATAATGCTCGTATTATTTTTCCAGAAATAACCGTTAATATCACGATCCGTTAAACTGGTTACTCGAACAGGTGTTGTTCCATTAATGGGAACTACATGGATGTTCATGCGATTGTTCCATGGAGCTAAGTAGGAAAGTTGATCTCCATCCGGCGAAATTTGAAATCGTGTTTTTTCAGCGTTTTTGAAAAAATCTTTGACAGGATATGTTTTCTGTGCGACTAAGGTGTTTGACATAATTAGGAGGCAACTAAATCCTATTAATTTTTTGAACATATTTTAGGTGTTTTAAGAAGTGCTAAATTAATATTTTTCATGTAATGTGCAGTGTTTTCTCTTTTGAATAGTTGTAATCACTTGATGGAATGAATTATCGGGATAATCGGATAGGAAGCGGTTTATATAATTAAGATTGCTTATTTTTGTGCCCTAATTTAATTACATGAGTTTCGAAAAAATTATATCAATTCCGGGCATGAGTGGTCTTTTTAAGATGGTAGCTCAAATGCGAAATGGCGGATTCGTCGTTGAATCTTTACTTGATGGTCGTCGTCAACCTGTTTCTTCTACGCAGAGAATCACTATGTTAAAAGATATTGCGGTTTTTACTACGGATGAGGACATTCCTCTTTATGATGTTTTTAAAAAAATGAAGGAACAAGATGCAATCGCTTCTAAAGTTCCAGCGAAAGCCGATACTTCAGAGTTGAAAGCATCTTTGAAGAAGATATTGCCCGATTTTGATGATGAACGCGTTCATGCATCAGATATTCGTAAGATGTTTTTGTGGTATAATTTGGTAAAGGAAGATGTGGGGACGGAAGATTCGGATGCAGCTATGAAAACTGAAATCGATGGTGAAGCATCAGAAGTGAATGCAAACATCAACGAAGAAGTTGCGGTTGAAGAACCAGTGAAAAAGAAGGCCGTGAAGAAGAAGAAAGATGATGTAACTGATGAAGAAGAAGCTCCAGCACCCAAGAAAAAAGCTGCTAAAACAGCATAAGCGAATGAATAATTAAGCAATTTAAAATAGTTAGCCGACCTTAGGTCGGCTTTTTTGCTTTTCACGTATTGCTGTTTAATTCTTTTTTTAATTTTTATGAGTTAGCCTTTGCTAAGATTATCTTCGTATAAATTTTATAGAAAGCCTATGTTAAATAATGATGCTCTTGTTCTTGACCGTGACTATTTGCCTGAAAAAATAGAAGTGAGTGATTGGCAGGTTGTTGAATCCTACTTTCATGAACTTCTTAGCAGAAAAATACAAAGTGTTGAAGAGTTGAAAATATGGCTTCGTAATCGAAGTGAAATAGAAGCATTTCTTCAAGAAGAATTGGGTTGGCGATATATTCGCATGAGTTGCGATACAGCGAACGAAGAGTATTCTACTGCTTTTAATTTTTTTGTAGGCGAGATTCAACCTAAAATTGCTCCATTAAGTCATCAACTCGATCAGTTTTTATTAAGTAATGCATTCCTCTCTCAATTAAATGGTCGACCGTACGAAATTCTGTTGCGTCAAGTGAAAAAGAGAGTGGAAATTTTTAGAGAAACAAATGTTCCTCTTTTCGCCGAATTGCAGCAAAAGGAACAAGAGTTTTCTTCAATCTCAGGAGCCATGAGTATAGATTGGGAAGGGCAAGAAATTACGTTGCAACAAGCCAGTAATTTTTTAGAACAAGACGATCGTAATAAACGCGAACAAGTTTATAAGAAGATTATGGCCCGTAGAGCAATGGACGCCAATCGACTCGATGATTTGATGAATGAATTGCTTCGGAGTCGTAATGAAATAGCAGCGAACGCGGATTTTAAAGATTTTAGAGATTTTATGTTCGCTAGCCTCGGAAGGTTTGATTATGATGCGAATGATTGTATTCAGTTTCATGAAGCTGTAGAAAAATTTCTTGTGCCTATTAATGAAAGAATTGATGCACATCATCGAAAAGAATTAAATCTTGATGTGTTAAAACCATGGGATGTTTCGGCTGCGGTGAAAGGTAAAATCCCTCTTCAACCTTTTTCGTCTACCGAAGATGCTATGACGAAAACCATTGCTTGCTTTCATGAAATTGATCCCTTCTTAGGATCTTGCATGTCTCAGATGAAGAAAGCAAATCGAATTGATCTGGATTCGAGAAAAGGGAAAGCGCCTGGTGGGTATAATTATCCTCTCTACGAGACCGGACTTCCTTTCATCTTTATGAATTCCACGAATAGTCTGCGCGATATGGTGACTTTAGTTCACGAAGGGGGTCATGCCGTTCAATCCATTGTGGATCGACCTCTAGAATTAGTCGATTTTAAAAATTTGCCCAGCGAAATTGCAGAGTTGGCTTCTATGTCGATGGAATTAATTTCTATGGAGCACTGGCATCATTATTTTGAGACTGAACAAGAGTTGAAAATGGCTAAAAGGAAGCATTTGGAAGATGTATTGAAAGGCTTGCCATGGATTGCTTGCGTTGATGCTTTTCAACATTGGATTTATACGAATCCGAACCATTCAGTGGAAGAAAGAACGGATGCTTGGTCGAAAACGTATGAACGATTTGCCAGTAAATCGGTAGATTGGTCTGGTGTGGAGTCGGTGAAAAAATTGCTTTGGCAAAAACAACTTCATATTTATGAAGTTCCATTTTATTACATAGAATACGGATTTGCTCAGTTAGGCGCCATTGCAATGTGGAGGAATTATAGGTTAAATCCTTCGCAAACGATTAATCAGTACTTAGATGCATTAAAAATGGGATACACCGCTTCCATCGCTGAAGTATATGAAAGGGCAGGTGTTCGCTTCGATTTTTCAGAAGATTATATCCGAGAATTAGCCGGTTTTGTGAATGAAGAATGGGAGAAATTGATTGATTAATAGTTCTTTACTTTAATCTTCTTTTTAGATTTCTTTACCTAAATGGATTGGCGAAATGGAAAAGACTCTTTTTAGACTAATTTATCTGAAAAAATAGTAACTTTTTCGATTAAAAAACGAATAAGTGGAGTTAGATAAAAAACAATGTTTGTTATAAACGCATTTGCAGGTTTAATGATTGGCTTGAGCATTGTGCTCTTGCTGGTGATTCTGTATTTGTGGTTAGGTCGCAAAAAGAAGAAGCCTGTGGAGGATTCTTTTAGTGCGCTCTTCGAACAGCAGCCTGAGGCGTGGCTCATCATGGATGGAATTTCATTGAAAACCATTAAAGCCAATCAAAAAGCCATGAATATGTTTGGCATCTTTCGTCCTCAATTTTTGCATCAACTTACTTTTAGAAAGTTGTTTCAGGAAGATTTGTCGGAAGATGAAGCGATGCTCTTAGTGAATGCAGTTGATAATAATACGTTCGTGAATAAAGTACTCGATTGCCGAAGTTTGCAAGGGCGTATTTTTAAGGTGAATGTAAGCATCAGCAGAGTCCATGAAGGAAATTTATTTTGTCGCTTTGCAGATCCACTTGAAGTTGCACTCCCAATGCAACTGCTCGATGAACCCAATGGAATAAACGCATCTGAACTAATTTCTCATCCCATCTCTTCTCCTAATGCTTTGCAAGAAGAGACGCGTTCATCTGCAAAAAGAGAAAATGAAAAAGCATTAAGTGCGCAGGAATCTTTTAATGAAGATATTTTTAAATCAACGAGTGATGCCATTGCACTTATTGGAGAGAATCAAGAGTTTGTAGAGGTAAATGAAGCCTTTGCTCAACTTACAGGTTATGCTATTGATGAATTGAAAGCGTTGAATTTTGATCAACTGATTCATCCCATCGACTCTAATGCCCATCAGCAATGGTTTAGCGATCTTTTAGCAGGGAAATTCAGAATTAATCGCACCGAAAGGAAAGTGTTGAGAAAAGATGGTAAGCAATCAAACCTTGAATTTTTAGGAGCTGTTTTACCGAAAAGAAATGCTGTAGTGATTTCAGCACTTGATAATAGCGAAGTGCGTCAAAAACAACATCTATTATTGCAGAATCGCGAAAATCTTTTAGCACTCATCGAGAATACGGGAGAAGCTATACTATCACTCGATGCGCTCGGGCATATTACTATAGTCAATAAACATTATCGATCACTTTTTTTCACTGCAACCGGATTTGAATTGAATGAAGGAGCTTTTTATGAAGAACAACTTCCCAAAGAAAAAAGAGCATTGTGGAAGGAAAATTTCCGCAAGGTTTTACAAGGGAAAACGGTAAGTTATAGAGAGGAACTGAAGGATGACAACGACGATTTGCTGATGTATGAGATTCTATTGTATCCTGTGAATGATGAATCGGGATTAACAACAGGAGTATCTTTTTCCGGACGTAATATTACTGATCGAATTAAACAGGAAGAAGCATTGAAGGAAGCACGCGATAAGGCTGAAAACGCAACGAGTGCTAAGTCTGAGTTTTTAGCAGTGATGAGTCACGAAATTCGTACGCCTCTTAATGGATTGATTGGTATGTCGGATTTGTTGAATACTACTAACCTAAATAGCGAACAAAAGGAATTTGTAGATGTGATTCGCTTGAGTGGTGAAACCTTGTTGCAATTGATAAGTGACATCCTCGATTTTTCTAAAATTGAAGCGAGTAAAATGCAACTTGAATATGCTCCTTTCAGACTGGAGGAAGTGGTTAACGAAGTCGTTACAATTTTATCGGGAAAAGCAAAAGAGAAAAATCTAAAGTTAATCCCAAATGTACATGACGATGTTCCTACCTATATTATTGGCGATAGATCTCGTTTGCGTCAAGTACTGATGAATCTTATTGGGAATGCTATTAAGTTTACACATCAAGGTAGCGTAACAGTTGAGATCAAGAAACAGAAAGAATTGCATGGAGAAGTATCACTTGAGTTTTCAGTTAGCGACACCGGCATTGGTATTGAAAAAGAAGCAGCAGAGAAACTATTCACAGCATACACCCAAGCCGCCCCATCTACGTACAGGAAATATGGAGGTACTGGACTAGGTCTCACCATTTGTAAAATGTTGGTTGATTTGATGGGTGGAAAGATTTGGGTGGAGAGTGAAATAGGAAAAGGTAGCATATTTTATTTTTCATTCTTATCTCGCGTCGCGGATAGTAATGAAGTATATCAGTCAGCACAAGTAGAGCTAGAAGAAGTGGTAAGACCATTTACTTCTGAGGGGAAACCGGAATTAACCGTAAATAAGAATATTCAAATTCTGCTTGCCGAAGACAATGATATCAATCGTTTATTAGCAGGTAAATTGTTTGAAAGATTGGGTTATTCCATTCATGCGGTTACCAATGGAAAAGAAGCATATCAAGCAGTGAAGAATCGAAATTATGATCTTGTTTTTATGGATGTACAGATGCCAGAATGGGATGGTCTGGAAGCTACTCAAAGAATACGCGCAGAGCTTCCGAGTCAGCAACAACCCATTATTATTGCTATGACGGCTTTTGCGGGTGATGATGATAAAGTACTTTGCGCAAAGGCTGGAATGGATGATTATTTATCGAAACCTATCAGTTTGGATGATATTGAGAAAATGATCTTGAAATGGTCGAATGTAAATAAGAGTCAAATTTTTGAAAATAATATGAAACGTAAAACAGATTTAAAGGAAGAGGAAACGCTTTTGATCAATCAAGCAGCCATAAAACGACTTATGGATATCGGTAAACAAACCGATCCAGGCTTTTTGCAACAAGTGCTCGATATGTTCATCAAGCAAGCTCCTGTCGATATTGAAAACATCGTGCAAGGGTTTGAGCGCGGCGATTTCGCCTTGATGTGGAAATCAGCCCATAAACTGAAAGGAACCTGCCTCAATATTGGAGCGCAACGTCTTTCCGTAACGTGCAAAGAGATCGAAAAGAAAGGTCGAAATCTTGAGAATTCGGGTCTTTTGGGTTTGTGTATGCAATTGGATAATGAATATAAAGCCACCGTTGAAGAACTAAAAAATCTTTTCCATTACAATTAAAAAGCTGAAAATCAAATATTATTGATAAAATAGACCTAAAAGCAAGAGATTTGCACATCGATAATTTTAATTCATTTTCCCTTGTTTTAAATCATTCCCTGTGTATCTTTGCATTCCAATTAAAATTTGAACATGATCATAGTCCCGATTAAAGAAAACGAAACAATCGACAAAGCACTTAAGAAGTACAAGAAGAAGTTTGAAAAGACGGGCACTGTAAAGCAATTGCGCGCACGTCAAGCATTTGAGAAGCCTTCTATTACCCGTCGTACTGAAATCAAGAAAGCGGTGTATAAGAACTTGATGCACTCTAATATAGAAATTTAATTTCTTATTCCAGATATTTATAATCCGGGTTCCCAAAGAGCTCGGATTTTTCTTTTTTTATATTTTGATATTGCTCATTCTTATAGGAAAGAACAAGAAATAATTTTTTCTCGTCTTTAGTAGGAAAAGCCTCATTTTTTTGATCATTGAAATGTGTAAAAACATTCTATATTTTATTCTCAATTCGGTCTTTTCGTATGTATCTTTACTTTGTACTGCTTAGGTTGTGCTACAAACTGAGTACTACGGAGGTTAAGGTCGCGAAGTAGTAAAACATAAAATCACTAGGGGATTTAATATCTAATGTCACCTATGTCATGTTAGCCGTCAGTTTGGCGAAACGTGTGAGAATTTAATAAACTAAAATAACAATTTAATACAAAATATATGAGACAAATTTTATTAATTCAGACCATTATACTAATTTGTATAAATGGCTACAGTCAAACATTAAATTTCA
>CAIXTT010000350.1 GCA_903922455.1 uncultured Bacteroidota bacterium
GAGCATCATCGAGTAAAAACTTTCAAGGAAGAATACTTAGATTTTCTTCATAAATTCGAAATTGAACACAATGAGAAATTCCTCTTTGATTGGCTAGACGAATAATATCACCCCTTCGGGGTTTTATAATTTTGGAAATCCTTTATCTATAATAATTTCACCCCTTCGGGGTTTTAGTATTGCAAATAAGTATTAATCAATAATAATTTGAATTAGAGCGAAACATGAATAAAATCCCGAAGGGATGGAATTATTATAAAAAAAGAAAACTAAATTAAAACATAACCCAGAATGGGTGACAACATTGGGCTGAATTCTAATCCTTAAAATTGCCAGTTTAATTCATAAAATAAATAATAAATAATGAAAAAATTAAAAGTTTTACTCCTTGCCATTATCTGCATGTTGCAAACAACATGGGCAGGAGTTGATGCCAATTCTACACCAAAGAAAATTTTACCTTATCCAATCCTCCAACATAAAATGGCGAATGGACTCAACGTGGTTACAGTTCCTTATGATAGTCCGGGGTTAGCGGCTTTTTACATCGTGGTGCGTGTTGGATCACGTGATGAAATTGAAGAGGGAAAGACGGGCTTCGCACATTTCTTCGAGCACATGATGTTTAGAGGCACTGAAAAATATTCGAAAGAGCAATACAGCGATGCATTAAAGGCCACTGGAGCAAGTGCCAATGCAAACACATGGCTCGACAGAACAGTCTACCACATGACTGGCAATGCACAAAAATTGGAAAAGATGTTTGAGTTGGAAGCAGATCGTTTCATGAATCTTAAATATTCCATTCAAGACTTTAAAACAGAGGCAGGCGCTGTAAAAGGGGAATACACTAAAAATTCGGCTAGTCCTTTTTCACAAATGGACGAAAAGATGAACGATGTAGCTTTTACTTCACATACTTATAAGCATACTACCATGGGCTTTTTTAAAGATGTTGTGGATATGCCGAATCAGTATGAGTACAGCATGGAATTCTTCAAGCGATTTTATCGTCCTGAATATGCTACTATTATCGTGGTGGGAGATGTTACTGCTGAAAAAGTAAATCAATTGGCTGAACAATATTTTGGTTCTTGGAAAAAAGGAGACTATGTAAGTCCAGTTCCACCCGAGCCTAAACAAAATGAAACTCGATATGCACATATTCAAAAAGCGAAATTTCCACCCGTAGTTTCTTTGAATTACAAAGCACCCGATTATACCGATAAGAATACAGAAACGGTAGCTTTTGACTTATTCATGACGATGTTATTTTCTGAAAAATCAACTTTGTATAATAAACTGGTGGTGACAGAACAAAAAGCAAGATCGGTGGATGGAAATTTTTTCTTTACCAGAGATCCTTATTTAGCAAGTGTGCAAGCATCGTTGGTTGATGAAAAAGACATGCAATATGTAAGAGATGAAATTACAAAAGCCATCGAAGAAGCGAAGACCAAACCTTTTACTGAAAAAGAAATTGCGGATGCAAAATCAAGATTGCGTTATGGTTTTGCGATGGGCATGGATAGCCCTTCCCAAATTGCTAACAATCTGTCTTTTTTCACATGGGTAACAGGCAATCCAGAAAGCGTGAACATTACTTATGCTTTGTATGACAAGGTGACAGCCAACGATATGATGGAAGCAGCTAAAAAGTATCTTATTCCAACTGGACTTACCATTTCAACTATTTCTGGACATGAAAATTGTCCGATTAAATAATTTAATAGAGCTCTAAAAAATGAAAAAAATATTATTCCTTCTACTTCTACACTTCACCATTGCAGCCAATGCTATAGAAGTAGTAGAATTGAAAATGACAAAGTCCGATATCATCGTTGTAAAATTAATGTTTAGAAATGGTTCCATTTCAGATCCAGCAACTAAACATGGCTTAACGAATTTAACTGCTAATTTAATTTCTGAAGGCGGTTCAAAGCAATACTCCAGCACTGAAATTAAAGATATTATTTATCCGTGGGCGGCAGGTTATGGCGTTTCCGTTGATAAGGAAGTTAGCATCTTCACATTCAGTGTACATAAAGATCATTTAGATAAATTCTATCCCATTTTAGCGGGACTCATTCAATCACCGCGTTTTGATGAAGAAGATTTTAAACGTGTAAAATCAAATCAACAGAATTATGTGGATGAAGTAATTCGCACATCTTCTGACGAAGAATATTCAAAAAAGACGTTAGAAGATTTTTTATTCAGAGGAACCAATTACCAACATCCTGTAGCTGGAACAACCAATGGTGTGATGAATTGTACGTTGGAAGATGTAAAAGCTCATTATACTAGTTTTTTCACAAAAGATAATTTATCGTTAGGAATAGCAGGTAATTATTCTTCAGAATTTTTAATGAAGTTAAAGACTATGCTAAACACTTTACCCTCTTTAAAAATTACTATTCCAACACCAGGTATAGCACGTCAATCGAATGGAATGGAAGTGGAAATTATTTCAAAAGACAATGCATTAGGTTCTGCCATCTTCACAGGATTTAAACTTCCGATCACTCGTTCTGATGATGATTTTGCTGCCTTAATGATTGCCAACAGTTGGTTGGGTGAACATCGTAAATCGTATTCCAGATTATATCAGAAGATTCGTGAACAACGTTCGATGAACTACGGTGACTACTCGTATATTGAATGGTACAACAATGGCGGTTCTAACATGTTACCTCGCCCTGGATGTCCACGTAGCAGTAATTACTTCTCCCTGTGGATTCGCCCTGTACAAACGGCTAAAGGATTGAAAGGACAGTATCCAGAATTAGCATCCATAGAAATTGGACATGCACATTTTGCACTACGCATGGCGATTCGCGAATTGAATTTGATGGTAAAAGATGGAATGACTCAAGAAGATTTTAATTTAACCCGTGATTTCTTAAGATCCTACATGAAACTTTATGCTCAAACTGCAGAACAACAATTAGGGTATATGATGGATAGTAAATTTTACAAGCGAGATAATTGGCTTAGCTCAGCCGATCAACTATTAGCAGCTTGTACATTGGAAAAAGTAAATGCAGCTATCAAAAAATACTGGCAAAGTGATAATATGTTCGTGAGTATCATCACTGACAAAAGTGAGGTGGTACCCTTAGCACGTTCACTTCGTGAAAATATGATTTCTCCCATGAGTTATAGCGATGCTTTAAAAGGTGTATTAACCAAAGAAATTTTGGAAGAAGATGAAATCGTAAAATCATTTCCAATGAAAGCTGGAAGCATTACGATTGTTGAATCGAATGATGTTTTTAGAAAATAATTTAGAATTCACAACGGTTCCTTCTTGGAATTCGATGCATGCGTGAAACAAAAAAATCCAGAAAGGCTGCGATCATAGGAGGAGGGGCTGCGGGATTTTTCGCAGCCCTACACCTTGCCGAAATCGATCCTTACTGTGAAGTTCATGTTTTCGAGAAGAGCACACAATTATTAAGTAAAGTAAAAGTATCGGGCGGCGGGCGTTGTAATGTTACGCACGCGTGTTTTGACAATCGCACATTAGTGCAATTTTATCCAAGAGGCAGTAAACAACTTTCATCACCCTTCAAAGAGTTTTCTCCTATTGACACTATCGCATGGTTTAAGGAAAGAGGGGTGACGTTAAAAACGGAAGCAGATGGGCGGATGTTTCCGGTTACTGATTCTTCACAAACCATCATCAATTGCTTTTTAGAAGAAGCACAAAGATTAGGTGTAAGAATTCATACACAACAAGGAGTAAGTTCATTTGTTCAAGAAAACAATCAATGGAAAATCACTTTTAGTGATCAATCACAATTTGTGGCCGATGCACTCCTTATTGCGACGGGAAGCAGTGAATTAATTTGGAATCAATTAAAATCTTTAGGGATTAAAATAGAGGAAACCGCTCCATCACTTTTCACCTTTAATGTTAAAGACATGAATTTGCATGAATTGTCGGGAACCAGTGTTGAACATACTTCGCTAAAAATTCAGGGGACAAAACTTAAAACAGAAGGTCCATTATTAATTACGCATTGGGGAATGAGTGGTCCGGCTATCTTAAAATTATCAGCTTGGGGAGCACTTGATTTAAAAGC
>CAIXTT010000351.1 GCA_903922455.1 uncultured Bacteroidota bacterium
AGTTGCTCGCATAACGCTCAAATCCCAATTGTCTTTTATTTCTCCAGCACCTTTCATAGGAACATTATCGGTGTGTCCTTCAATTTGAATATTAATATCTGGATTCTTCTCTAACACTTTTCCAAGATCGCTCAATGCTTCCACTCCTTTTGGATCCACGACCGTACTTCCTGATGCAAAAAGCAAACGTTCTTCCATCATCACATACACTTTTCCGTTTTTCATTTCAACGGTGAGTCCTTTATCTTTATATCCCAAGAGCGCATTTGCTACTGAGTTACGCAAAGCTTTCACTGCAGAATCCTTACTTGCCAAAATTTGTTCCAGCTCGGCTAAGCGGCGATTTTTAATAGTGAGGTCATCCGACAGCATCGACAAGGAATCTTCCTTCAACTTCAACATTTTAGCTTTGATGCTAAGTTCATCCTCATTCTTCTGCAATTTTTCTTGTGTTTTTTGCAGATCGCGAATGAGTTGCTTGGTGGCTTCGGAGTTGGAAGCGGATGCTGGTCCATCTTTCAGTAAAGTTTGATAAGCGGTGTTGATGCGTTCGTAGTTTCCTTGCAAAGTACGCAATTCACTTCCTTTAGCACCTGTATCGGCTTGTAAGATATTGATACGATTTTTCAGATCGTCGATCATGGCTGAAAGCTCGCCTTGTTTTGTCGTTAAGTTCAGATTAGAAGCTTTTAATTCTTCGTTTTCTTTGTCGCAGGCCGATTTTTTAGCTTTCAATTCATTGTGTAATCGTGCAGGAACACAGGAAACGACCGTAAAGGCCACTAAGAGGAGCGATGGGATTATTTTCTTCATGTTTAACATTGAATGCCCTAAATTAGGTAGAGAACAGAGGCATCAGAAGATAATTTAATGTAATATTCAACACAATTCTGTTGAAACTCATGAGGTCAAAATACGCTAATAAAGGATGTTATTCGCTCTCTTTTCAAGATTAAGTATTGCGAAAGGGAGAAGTTAAGGGGCTTGACAATAGCGGCTTACCCTTGGACACGAAAGGGAGAGGCCTAAAATTACGGCTAGAAAATTGTACTGAATTAACAATATTAAAATTGAATTAATCAAACGCGCACCTATCTCACAACGATTATGGAACAAAGATTAAGCGACAATTGGATTACAACGAATCACATCGACTTCGAATACAAGAAGTACATTTTACTGGCTTACCTGCAACATGTAAATGATTGTTTTGAAGAAACCAAATTGTATCCAGCACTTAGTGAACTGGTAAAACACTACCGAAACTTGGTGGCATTAAGAGATCAAAAAAATAGTTTGTACAACAGCTTTCCCGAAAAATTAAATTCCGCCGACCTACAAAATTTCAAGTTGGTATATGAAAAGTTAAGTACCGATGATCGCTTGATGACCGAACTAGAATCCATCATCAATTTTAGCATTCCGCAATTTGAACAGCATCTAGCGGAGGGAAAAAAGATTTATGATTTTATAGAATCAAAACTCAACATTTATCCCATTGGAATTGTTCCTCTGCATACAGATGCCGGTTATTTGCTTTTAAAAAATGGAGACAAAAACGAAACAGTTGTTTTCGAATATCAAATTACTATTTTCGATCAACCTACCGAACGTTACCGTGCAATTGGTGTGCACTATGTAAATTCCTTTGAGAAGACATTACGCAACACCTATGAAAACATCAAGGGCGATTTATTGCGCTACAATAAAAATTTACCCAATCCTGCGACGTATGTGATTGAATCGGAGTTGACCTTACCTTTTGAAGACACGTTACTTCCCTTGGCAAAACGTACGTTAGTAAAGTACTTGCATTAACCCTGATGTAGAAATCGTGAAAACGATTACACATCTGGGTTATTACTTTCGAAAAACAAAATTTCCATCGAGGGGGATGGATTCGAT
>CAIXTT010000352.1 GCA_903922455.1 uncultured Bacteroidota bacterium
GCTTGCGTTGCTGCAGTAGTGAAGTCATAGTTTGTTACACCAGAGAATGTTACTGGTAAGCCACTCCATGTTTGCACTGCGTTACGATGGAATACAGCGATATAATAACTGTTACCAATTACACTTCCTGGTAACGTAATCGTAGCACTGTCATTCGTGTTAACCACTACTGTAGCACTATGTACTAGGGTAGATGGACTTAATGCATCACGTAATTCTACTACGATGGTATCTACTTCGGTTGAACTTAATCCAACTCCTGCATTTAAAAGAGCCGGTGTCATTCCACCCGCGCCATTGTAGTATCCTTCGATAATTAGTTTAAGATTTAACGTTGAAGTTGCAGTAGAAATCACAAATGGACTTGAAGAAACCACTGTATCACAAGCATTATTTATCAATTCAATAGTGCCTGTACTTGCTCCGGCTGGAACAGTTGCACTAATTTCACCATCGTTTACTATTGAGAAAGAGGCACTCGTTCCATTAAAGTTAACAACATCTACCCCATTAAAACCAGTTCCAGTTATCGTTACAACTGTACCCGTATTTCCAGAAGAAGGAGTGAAATTGGAAATAACTAAATCGTTTGGCTGATTTACTACAACACTTAATGTAGCGGTACATCCGGTCGGATTAGTTGCCAACACAGAATAAGTACCAGCAGTTAATCCAGAAACATCTTGATTTGTATTTCCATTTGACCATAAATAAGTGTTATTTCCAATAATAGAAACGGCAGAAGTACCGTCTGTATAGGCTGCTTGTACTGTCCATACACGAGGAGTTGTGTAAACACCCGATTCAAAATTAAAAGAACCAGTAGCTTTGAAATAAGAACCCGAAACACTATTAGGTGCAATGAAAGAACTCGCATTTAAATTTCCATTTGAATAGCGATCATTCGTTGGCAATGTGTACCCATTTACCCCAGCATTCACAATTGAACCACCTAATCCTGAACCATAGAAAATTGCATCCACTGGAACAGTACTTGAATCAATCATTGCTGCAGCTACATTAAATACGCCTACGGCATCTGCATTTGTTCCTCCATTTCCAAAGCATCCCGAAGCACTTGAATTTCCAAATCCATCACCAGCAGTACTTGAAGTATTGATGACTCTCAATTTTGTTCCTGTTGGAGCCATGGAGGATCCTCCTACATAAAATACATCTCCTTTGATTACTTGACCAGTACTAATTTGAAAAGCATATGTTAACGCACCACCAGCTCTCCAACCTTTTGTTGTTCCCGTTCCATTGTTTGCTACCACAACCGTATAAGGCGTAACTCCAAAATCAATATTTTTTGTGGCGATGAGTTCGACCCATTCAAATGGAGCATCTGCTCCAGCAGGATCAGTAAAGATCTCTGAAATTAATAAACCAGGATTTGCTGGAGGAATGATTGGATCATTTGATGCAGCAATATCAATAGCTCCATTTGAGCCACCGAAGCAGTTCACATGAGTACTTGTATTTACAGATAATGTAAATGGTGCTGGATCGATGAGGGTATGACTGGAAGAAATACTACAACCATAGGCATCTGTTACTGTTAAAGTGTAAGTGCCAGCAGCCACATTTAATAAATTGCTATTGGTAGATGCCGAACTCCATAGATATGTGTAAGGTGTTACGCCACCAGTAATTGCAGATGTTATGCTTCCATTTACAGCGCCTACACAAGTAGGATTTACACCTGTAAAAGACAAGGTTAAAACAGGAGGACCAATCAAAGTAAACACCGATTGACCAGCGCATGAATTATTATCAATAATGGTAACCGTATAAACTCCGGCTGAAAGACCACTAATATCTTCTGAATTGGCACCATTACTCCAAGAAATAGAATACGGACTTGTTCCGCCCGTAACTGTTAAATCGATACTTCCATCTGAATAACCATTACAAGTTACGTTGGCAATAAGTCCTGAACCAACAATATTCCCAGGCTCGGTTACTATATAAGAACTAGTAGCTGGACAATTATTAGCATCGCTTACTGATACAGTATATGTATTGGCTACAAGTCCTAAAACATCTTCTGAATTGGCTCCATTACTCCAAGTAAAAGTATAAGGAAGTAAACCACCACTTACTGTAATATCTACACTTCCATCAGAAGCACCGAAGCATGTTGCTGGTAGAGAAACGCCCGTTAAGCTTGGAGGGACGCATGCTGCAGGATTGTAAAAGAACGTGTCAACGCTCATTGAAAAACAAGTAGGACTTGTAAACACATATACAAAACCGGTATCTGAACCTGGAGGTAAGATGGCATCAATTTGAAAATCGCTTACAACCGTAAATGAAGTTGCAGAAACACCATCAAACGCAACATTTGTAGCTCCAGTAAATCCACTTCCATTTATGGTTACCAAAACTCCAGCGCCACCAGTATTGGGAGCAAAATTATTTATCACAATTTGTGCTGGATCATTAATATATTCAATTCCACCAGTTAC
>CAIXTT010000353.1 GCA_903922455.1 uncultured Bacteroidota bacterium
ACACACGCTGCGATCGCTGCAAAAAACGCTGCTATCGTTGCGGTTAAATTGTCATTCTATGAACTTGTAATTAAGAAGTGAAAAACAATCTTTAGTTTGCTGTAATCTTCTTCAAATTATCCGACGGAACTCGATCAATTAAATAATAGTAGGGATCCACACCCACTTGATACGGTTCATCCTTGGTACGAATGGTAAACGACCTTTCCATTTTATCGAACAATACTTTTTCAAGATGCAAAGTTTTTCCCATTTTCTTTCCTTCGGCTACTAAATAAGTCACCATATCGATATCATCTGAATCCTCGAGATTGGCAGAAGGACTTCATTCAAAAAAATGATGAATAAAACGTAGAAAAGTTTTACTCAAACGTAAGGCTTACCGCTATCGATCTTCAACAGCCACCACTCCTCTAAAAACGATTTCTCTATCCGTCTCCACTTCGAGAATAAATAAGGGATACTGAACAAATGCATCTGCCATAAAAATTTTTGGACTACAATGATCACATGCTGCAATTACTTGTCCTTGAAAACTGATCGCTTTACAGTTGAATTTATCGAATAGTTCAGTATTATTTATCCAAGGAAGTACGGTTTTCCTTTTATAATAGATAGTAGATAAAACAGAATGAGTACCATCCAAATCGGTTTGACTTAATCGATAATACAACGATTGGAGAGGAATTGCTGTATAATAATCATAAGACCTTACACTGGATGTGTTTCCTTTACTTTGAACTGTTGCTACTAAATTCCAATTCAGGAGATCAGTGGACTCTTCCAACGTAAAAAAATCATTATTCTCTTCTTGAGCTACTTTCCAATCGAGAATCAAATCTTGATCTCGATCTTTTGCTTTAAAATCCATGAATGAAACGGGTAGCGGATTAAGCGTAGAGTTCACTTCAAAACCAATCATTGTCATTCGAAATGAAAAAGCACTTCCCGTAAAACTGGGTGAGGAATTTGTCCAATTCGTAGAAATAGATCGATAAGAAACTGCCGAAGTTAAGTTGGCAGATTGCATGTCAAACAACTCATTAAATCCAGTTCCATTGCATGCAAAATTTATATTATTTCTATCGGAAGTAGTAGCCGCTATAATCATATCTCCATTGTCGGAACTGATCGGTGAGGGCAATGAAATTGAAGATAAAAGAAAGTTTGCATTTGCGCTTGTTTCAGAGATAGGCATCGACTGCAAAACATTACGAAGCATGATCGTTTTTAATGAAATGGAACGAATACTTGCACCTGTTGAATTACTTACTACCATCGTATTACCCGTGACTGAAGAAATATCGCTTTCTTTCAAATAAAAAGAAGATGTATGGCTAAAATTAAAAAGTCCCAATGCAACTCCACCAATAGCAGTAAGCGACTTATTACCCCAAGAAATAGAGCTTACTAAATTATAACCATTATAATCTACTGAAACGATCACAAGCAACAATCGATTACTTCCAGCAGTTGCGTTGTAGGAAAAGCTAGTCGTCGATTGCGCACTTGCACTCACGATACTCACCTGCGCGTAAGTATGTAAATGCAAACTACAACATAGTGTTGTTGCAGCAATAAACCGAAGTATCTTTTCTGAATACAATTTTAGAATAATCAAAAACATCCAATCAAAGTTGAATCCAAAAGAGAAGCAATTTCGGGGCGAAAATGTGGGAAACCTTACAAATTGAGAGAGAGTGTGATTAGGAGAGTAGGAGAGTAGGGAGCAGAGAAGCTAGAAGCTAGAAGCCCTCCATTTCACCCATAAAAACTCTCATTATCCCTACATTCTGAATTCTTCATTCATAATTCTGAATTGAACCGTTATCTTTGCACTGTTCTTTGAAAATATGGGGTCGACAGGAATCGACAGGAGGAGTAATACGCAGGTAAGCATGCAGGGAGTTGGAATTTATCCCTTAAAACACAAGTTCCACTCGCTTTAACTGGCGAAAACAATTATGCGCTTGCTGCTTAATTCCTAATAGGAATTAACTTCATCTACGGCTCTAGGAGCCGAGACGAGCTGCTCTACCACTGCCTCCCGCCTGCCGGGCGGAGGATCAGGGCATCACAATGGCAGGCTGGTCGCACCGAAGTTTCGGCGG
>CAIXTT010000354.1 GCA_903922455.1 uncultured Bacteroidota bacterium
GGTGATTGCGGGATACATGGCTGAGTTTAGTGATTTGAAGCAAGTGTGGATGGTGGTTTCGCCGCATAATCCGCTAAAGCCTGCTGGATCTTTATTGCAAGATTATCATCGCTTTCATTTAGTAGAACTCGGAATCGGAAATAATAAAAAATTGAAAGCGTCTAAAATTGAATTGGAATTAGCGCGTCCATCGTATACCGTAGTTACACTCGCATACTTACTAGATAAATATCCAACACATGAATTCTCACTCATCATGGGTGCCGATAATTTGGAGAACTTACACAAGTGGAAAAATTTTGAATTGATTTTAGAGCATCACGATATTTACGTGTACCCTCGACCAAATCACGACGGCGGCAATTTAAAAGATCATTCACGCGTGAAATGGATCGATGCACCGCAAATGGAAATATCATCCTCCTTCATTCGTAAATCCATCAAAGTAGGAAAAGACGTGCGCTACATGATGCCCGAAACCGTTGCTGATTATATTGATGAAATGAATTTTTATCGGAAGTAATTTTTTATTAGAGGTTAGAATGAGCTTCTCGTTTATTCAGCAATATCATTGGTTAAATTTTAATTCAGTTTTAACACAAGAGCCACTAAAGGTCACTAGAGTGTACAAAAGATAAATTTGAATTTTTTCATGCAAAAAAAACATCCAACATCCAATCGCGAAACCTCGCGACTGGCATCTGGCCTCTAGTTTTTTGCTACTGATTTTTGACAAATCTGACTTACTCTAATTATATTGTCTCAGAACCCTATCGGGGTTCCACCTCATTAGCGAAGCGTAATTATAAAATTAATCCAACCCCAGCAGGGTTGCACAACGGCTTTTGTATCGCGTGGTTGTGTGACCCCTCTGGGGTCAAGATAAAAAAATGCATTTCGTTTCTAGTGAGGGTTGACCCCTCTGGGGTCTGTTAAATAAAAAAAATAAACGAATTGAATCTAGTAGCGAGGCTTAGCGACCAGCAACCAAAAAAATCTAGCAGCCAGAAGCTAGTAGCTCTCAAGAAACGTACTGCAAATTAAATTAACCTAAATCTCTTGCGAAAAAACCTACGCGAGAACCGTATTTAAAATCGAATCAAAAATCATCTTCCCATCCGTATTACCAAGCACGGCATCACTTGCTCTCTCGGGATGTGGCATCATTCCAAAAACATTGCGATTGCGGTTGCAAATACCAGCGATGTTTTCAATTGCTCCATTTGGATTACTTTCCTTCGTAACATTTCCATCAGCATCGCAATATCGAAACAACACTTGATTGTTTTTATTGATCTCGGTTAATGTGGGCTCGTCACAATAAAATCTTCCTTCGCCATGTGCAATCGGAATCTGAATAGTTTTGCCAATTTTAAATTTCGAAGTGATCACCGATTCATCGGTCTCGCAACGAATGTTTACATTCTTGCAAATGAATTGATGATTGTCGTTGCTTAACAAGGCTCCAGGTAACAAATGCGACTCCGTTAAAATTTGAAATCCGTTGCAAATACCAAAAACAAATCCACCCTTATCCGCAAATTCAATGATCTCTTGCATCAATGGAGAAAAACGAGCAATGGCACCGCTGCGTAAATAATCGCCGTACGAAAATCCACCGGGCAATAAAATAAAATCACATCCTTGCAAGTTGTGATCCTTATGCCAAAGTTCCACCACTTCTTTTTTCATGTTATTTTTAACTACATGAATTAAATCTCTATCACAATTAGATCCCGGGAAGATGACAACACCAAATTTCATTTTTTTCTATTTTTATTGCTACAAAGTTACGTTCTGAGCGTTAAATGCTGCCATGTTAGAGGATAAATTCACCTTCTCATTGATTTTGAAGGGATAATAATGCCTTGGTGAATACAATCCAGCAATAATTTGATATTTTTGAAGTTCTAAAGGTGAAAAAGGATGAAACGAAGTATTATTTTATGGCTGTTTTGTACCCTCTTCGTTGGGGCAGTTCAAGCACAAAGAGACAAGGAATTTCAGATTCGTGGCGGCTTTGGTTGGTCCATTTATAAAACCGATTTTCGACTCAAAAGTGGTGCCTATGAGAGTAGTGACGAGGATGGTGCTTTGTCCATCCAATTCCCCTTGGAATTGAGGTATGAGCTTTCGGAAAGATTTAATCTTGGACTCGATATGAAATTTGGTTCCTATTTATATGAGCCCGACAGTGCCGAAGGAAAAAGCAATCGGTTTTTCGTTTTTGGTATTGCTGGAGAATATACCATCGTCAACAAAGAAAATTTCAGATGGTATGCCGGATTTGGCATTAATACGGCCAGTCTGGTGCTTCAGCAAACAAGTGAAGATGCTGTTGTCGAAAAGAAGGAGGAATGGACGTACAACGGAGGCGGAATCCGACTCAATTCCGGCGTATTAATTTACTTAGGGGATGTAGTAGGATTAAACTTTAATCTTGGATTCGACACCCACAATTTCACACTCGAAGAGTATGAACAAAATGGTGCAAAGCAAGACCTTTCCAAAATCGATGCTAAATTAAAGTTATCGGGATTGGACGGTACCATTGGGTTGGTACTTCGGATTCCGAGGAAAAGTAAATAGCGCGATCTAATTTTTAATAAACTTTTTTACCAGCCTACTATCATCTAAAGAAATTTCGATAAAATAAATTCCATTGGCAAAAGTACTGATGTCAAAAGAATTTTTTTCCAATATAAAAAATATCTAACATCTAATCGCGAAGCTTCGAGCCTACTTGCTTTGCTCCGCTGACCGCATGTCGCGCATTCTAACTACAATTGAAGTTCTAACAGTTGAAGATGCAGAAAAAATCATTGAACGATATAAACAAAGATGGTATATTGAACAATTGTTTCGATTGACAAAGAAACAAGGATTTAAAATAGAGCAAACACAACTCAAAATTGGATGGGCTATTCGAAAACTTTATCTGTTGGTATTAGCAGCGGCGTTAAAAGTAATGCAGCTCTACCTAGCATATGGAGTAGAAAAAGCCAGCCAATAACAAATGTCTTCAACGAAGAAGAAATAAAATGCCTGGAGAAAATTGAACAAAAACTAATTAAGACCGAAGCAACAACAAACCCAAATTCTCCTCAAGTATTAGCGTGGGCATCATGGATAATCGGAGGATTAGGTGGGTGGAAAGGAAATCCAAAACAAAGACCACCCGGTCCAATTATTTTACTAAAAAGCATAGGGAAATTTGAAAACATATATGAAGAATGGAAATTAGCATCAAATTATACTTAAAGATGTGTCCAAACAGTAGCTGCCGGTAGGCAGGTTCCAACAGCAGGGCGAAGCATCCAACAACCAACCCTGCAGTATTACACTACGTTCCAACAGCAGGGCGAAGCATCCAACATCAATACACCTGCGAAGCCACTCGTCTGCAAATTTCCGAATTGCCCATCGTATAAAAATGGATACAAGGAACACCGGCTGCTTTTAATTCTTTGCATTGTTGAATGGTCCATTCAATACCAGCTTCTTTTACTTCTTCGTTCGTTTTTGTAGCCTCAACAGCATCTTCCAAATCATCTGGAATATCGATGTGAAATATCGAAGGCAAAACAGTCAATTGCTTTTTAGTGGTGATTACTTTGATGCCGGGAATGATTGGAATATTAATATCCATCTCGCGACAAGCTTTTACAAATTCAAAATATTTTTCGTTATTAAAAAACATTTGTGTTACGATGTATTCCGCTCCGGCATCTACCTTCGCTTTCAAATATTTTAAATCAGTGCGCATATTAGGTGCTTCAAAATGTTTTTCAGGATAGCCTGCCACACCAATACAAAACTTAGTTGGCGCCACGCCTTGCAATTCGTCATCCAGATACTGCCCTTTATTCATACAAACTACTTGCTCTAATAAATCAATAGCATAAGCATTGCCATTTGGTTCAGGAACGAAACTTCCTTCAGTCTTGATGGAATCACCTCTTAATACAAGTACGTTATCAATACCTAAAAAAGATAAATCAATTAAAGCGTTTTCTGTTTCATCTTTAGAAAAACCTCCACAAATAATGTGTGGCAC
>CAIXTT010000355.1 GCA_903922455.1 uncultured Bacteroidota bacterium
TTAGCATTTGGATTAGCAGCAACCGTTACATTGATATTATTTGAAGTCGCAGTACATCCATTAGATCCCGTTGCAACTGCACTATATGTTCCTGTTGAATTTACATTGATTCCAGTTCCAGTTTGTCCATTTGACCAAACATAACTTGAACCTCCTGTGGCAGTTAAATTTACACTTCCTCCTTGACAGAACGAAGTATTTCCACTAGCCGTGACATTAGCATTTGGATTAGCAGCAACCGTTACATTGATATTATTTGAAGTCGCAGTACATCCATTAGATCCCGTTGCAACTGCACTATATGTTCCTGTTGAATTTACATTGATTCCAGTTCCTGTTTGGCCGCTTGACCATGTGTAACTTGAACCTCCGCTTGCTGATAAGTTTACACTTCCACCCTGACAGAATGTAGTGTTTCCATTTGCACTTATAGAAGCGTTTGGATTTGCATTTACTGTAACAGGTATTATTTGTGATGTGGCACTACATGCTCCATTCGAGGATACTACTACGCTATAATTTCCAGAAGTTGAAACCGTAATTTGTCGACTTGTACTTCCGTTAGACCAATTGTAGGTATATCCAGTTGCAGCACTAAGTATTACATTACCGCCTTGGCAGAACGTTGTAGCACCACTTGGAGTCACCGTTGAATTTGCAGAGTTGGTCATAGTAATATTTACTGGGGATGAATTTGCGCTACATCCGGTAGATCCAGTTACAACTACAGAATACGATCCTGCACTATTTACTTGTATGGTTTGAGATGTTGCTCCATTAGACCATAAGTAGGTACTTCCAGAAGAAGCAGTAAGAGTGGTGCTTTGTCCTTGACAAATGGTAGTGCTAGTTGATGAAATGTTTGCAGTTGGGGCTGTATTGACAGTTACTTGAATAGCAGTTGAAACCGAGGCACAACCCGTTCCGTTATTCACAGCCACAGAATAAGATCCGCTTTGAGAAACAGTAATGGCTTGTGTAGTTTGACCATTCGACCAAGTATAAGAATTTCCGGCAGCAGCTGTTAGCGTCACACTGCCACCTTGACAAAAATTTGTTGCTCCAGAGATATTAACATTGGCTACCGAAGTTCCGCAAGCAGCTTGACTCGGATTTAAATTCAAACTGCTATTTGTACTTAATAGTATTTTATCTATTTCTATGTTTGAGTTTGTAGCCAAAATTGAAAGTGCATATTCTTGATTTGATAAATTTGCATAAGCAATCGCTTGACCAGAGCAAGCATCTAAACTATACCATGTCCATGCTGTATTGGTAATGCAACCTATGCTTTTAGATGTTTGTCCTGCAACATTAACGCTAATGGCTCCACCAGTTGCATTCTTACTTCTTGCACGTACCCATACATAATAGTTTTGACTTGTGCGTGGAGTGAAATTGTATTCAACCGCTGTTGGCGTCGCAGTAAATGAAATAAATGAGGTATACGATCTGTAATCGCCAGCCGCTGTACCTGATGGAACTTCTGTTTTAATTTTAGCTATAGTATTGTTGTTGTCGAAAACTTCAGCTTCAAATTGAAAATCCTTTGACCATCTTTCAGGATGCTCATATTGATGCCATGAATCTAATTGATAAAAAGCTTTTGCACTAGGAACTGTAGCATCGTAAATGTAAACAGATCCTTGTCTTCTGAATTCAATGTTTAAAGAATCGTTGCCTAATTTAAATTTTCCGAATGTAGACATGGGTGCATTGTTGATCGTATTTGCATCCACCATTTGTGCCGCTGTGATTACATATTTTTCTGATCCGTTTAATTTACGTACAGAAACCAATTGATTCGTGTTTCCAGTATAAAAAAGATATTTTGGATTGTTAGGTTGTAATGTAGTACTCGATAAAAAATAACGGGGAACATCTCCAGTTAAAAGTGAGCTGTTTTTTAAGATGGATTCATATCTTGAAGTAACGGCTTGTGCATAAACAGGCATAACAGTTTGCCATCCCCAATTTTTTGAATCTGGATATGGAGCAGCTAAACTAAAATATCCAGCATAGAAAAATTCCGATCCCCAATTAGATAGAATTTTTAACATGGCTAAGTATTGTGAGGGGCGAACATTTACAGTTTCGTCAATATTCCATCCAGCACTAATAAACGGAGACATTAAATCATCGCCATTTTGAAGTTCATAATATTTACAATCGGCAAACCAACCTAAGCCATGCCATGCACCTGCCCATGCCTTCCAGTTGTTAGGCCAACGAGGATAGAAGTCACCCGTTGGATAATATTTACCATTGATTTGAGTATTGATTGTTTTAGCTTGATTCCAAACTGGACGATAATCCGTTTGTCCGTCTAATGCATAATGAGTAAAAATAGTACCAGGACTCGCGCTCATGAATTGATCACGATATAATTTTGTTTGGTAAGCATATTTGTTTCCGCGATAATCGTTAACTGATAAACCAGACGAAACATAATCAGTATTGATTGCTGGATCTGTTGTGAGCGCCACACCATTTTTACTTACTAATGGAATTGCTTCGCCATTTTCATTTAAAATTGTTAAAGGACGTCCTAATGCAGTAACTAAGTTTTGTAAAAATCCTTTTTGCTTTTGTCCATCTGCAATAATAGAAGCTGCAGGTGCCATTGGCGACCATATTTTACTAGTACCTACCGACCCATTCGTTCCTAAATATTGGCCAGCATTGTTGCGTATATAGTGATTGTCGGTAAGAGTAGTTTTACCAATGTTTCCTCCAATTTGTGGCCAGAAACTAATTGCTGATGTTTTATAACTTGGATTTCTTTTTGCAATAAATGTTAAAGCTGCTGAAAGTACATTACTAGTATCTGCATAATTAGCAGGTGTAGAATAGGACCCGATATTTGAGTTTACTAAGAAGTAGTAATTCCAATTTTTGTAGAACTCTGTTACATTCACCTTCGCATTCGCAATCATTTGTTGATTACTTACACCGGTTTGTTGTTGTCCTGAAAAATATTCGATCCCAAACCATATGAAGTTGCGATTCATTGTGTGTCCAGGTTGAAAACGTGGCAGTGGGTAAGATAATAATTGTTGTTGGGCATTTAAGTTGCCGGTTGCGTACTCCAGCGGATCATACGTTTGAGCATTCGCCATACTCAACGCAAATAATAATGGAAGTAGTAATAATTTTTTCATCGCTCTTTTTTTGTTTTTTGTTTTTTGGCACACCGTTTGCAATTGCAGTTCGATTTTTATTGCTCGCTTGCGCATGTTGCAATTTATCATATCCCTTAAGAGGTAATAGGTAATAAGTGCATTTTCCTTGTCGATGTAAGAAAGTACAGTTTTGAGGAGGAGAAAAACCTATTTTAACAGAAAATCGACTTGAAAGGAGATGTTTAGAGGGGTAATTCTGAAAACCTTTGAAATATAAAGTGTAAGATTTCTATAAAAAATATAGGGTTGTTTTCAATTGGCGAATTTAACAGATGAAAAATTGACTTCTATTTCAAATAAAAAAACCCTGGAGACAGGGTTTTTTTATTTGGCGTTACTGTTTTTTTACTGTTTTATCTTGAAGATAATATTTTAATTCGTTGAGTTGTGTTTGGCGAACTCACTTCTAAGATGTAAACTCCACCAGCTAGATGATTTGTTGAATAGTCAATTGTGGATTCTCCACTGCTAATGTGACCTTTGTCTAAAATTAAATCAATCAACTTACCAGAAACATCAAATAGTTTAATTGTTACCGGTGATTCTTCTGATAGTTCAAATGCTATTTTTACAAAATCACTAAATGGATTTGGATATACATTTAAGTTTAAATTCGACTCTAATATTTCACCTTCACGACAGGGTGTCGTTACTGTATAGGGAATAGAGAAGGTTCCGCAGGATGCTAATTGTGCTCGCATTTTGTAAACTCCAGGAGTTGTAACTGTGAAGGTATTGCTTGTTCCAGTATACACAACAATATTATTCTTGTACCAAACATACACACTAGCAGTTGAATTTGTTACTGTGAATGTAACACTTCCTCCAGTGCAGAATGTTAAAGGGCCACTTGGAGTTATCGTAAATGTAGCAATTGGACTCACCGTTACAGTTGTTGGATTAGAGATAGCAGAACACCCACCAGATTGAGCAACTGAAACTGTATAATTTCCATTTAAAGAAGCTGTTATGGTTTTAGTGGTTGCACCATTCGACCATAAATAACTTGTTCCGGTGCTTGCTGTAAGTTGAACACTTCCACCTTGGCAGAATGTGGTAGCACCAGTAGCTGATATAGTTGGAGTTGCCGCTGATCCTGTACCAACCGTTACATTAACGGATGTGGAAGTTGCAAAGCATCCTCCCGATTGAGTAACACGAACATTAAATGTACCTGCTGATGAAACTGTGATTGAAGGAGTGGTAGCTCCGTTCGACCATAAATAGGAAGTGCCAGCACTCGCTGTTAACACAACACTGCCGCCCGAACAAAATGTTAGTGGTCCACTGGCTGTGATGGTTGGAGTAGGAGCGCTTCCAACAGTAACCGTAGTGCTTGTTGAAGTTGCTGAGCAACCACCAATTTGTGTTACTCTCACAGTATAGGAACCACCAATTGAAACATTTATTGAAGGTGTTGTAGCACCATTCGACCATAAGTAAGCTGATCCAGCACTAGCACTTAATGTTACAGAGCCTCCAGAACAAATAGTAGTTGATCCACTCGCCGTAATGGTAGGTGTTGGGGCAGTACCCACAGAAAGCGTTGTTGCAACAGAGGTAGCAGAACATCCACCAGTTTGGGTTACACGTACTGTATAGCTTCCTGCACTTCCAGTTGTAATGGCTTTAGTTGTTGCGCCATTCGACCACAAATATGCTATTCCAGTGGTTGCTGTTAAGGTGACAACACTTCCCGAACATAAATTAGTACTTCCTGAATTTGTAATGGTAGGAATAGCTGCTGATCCAACAGCGGTTGATGTTATTGCCGATGTTGCAGAGCAACCTCCAGATTGAGTAACTCTAACCGTATAATTTCCAGTTGCGCTTACGGTTATTGAATTTGTTGTTGCTCCATTCGACCATAGATATCCTGTACCTGTGCTTGAAGTTAAAAGAACATTTCCTCCTGTACAGAAAGTTAAAGGTCCGTTAGCAGTAATAATTGGCGTAGGGGCTGTACCTACCGTTACGACAGTAGCAGTAGAAGCAGAAGAACATCCATTACTTTGCGTCACTGAAACAATGTAATTACTAGCAGTTGTCGCGTTAATTGTTTTTGTAATAGCTCCGTTCGACCATAAATAGGATGTTCCTGTATTAGCAGTTAGCGACACACTTCCTCCGCTACACAATGTTGTACTTCCGCTTGCTGAAATGGTTGACGGTGTTGTTGTACTTACAGCTACCGTTACTGCAGTAGCCGCAGCAGTACAACCGTTCGTTCCAGTTACTGTTACAACATAGGAACCTGCAGCGGAAGCATTAATGGTTTTAGTAGTTGCACCATTTGACCATAAGTACGTTCCGCTAGTGGCACTTGAAGTTAGACTAATAGCATTTCCTTGGCAAATACTGAGTGAGCCCGTATAGCTAATGGAGTTTGATGGTTTCGCATTCACTGTAACGGCAACTGGAGTAGATACTGCTGATCCTGCTGCATTGGTTACTGTTACCGTATAGGTTCCGCTTGCCGTTACATTTACAGTTTGAGTAGTTGCACCAGAAGACCATAAATAACCAGTCCCTGAATTCGCAGTTAAAGTCACTGATCCACCTTGACAAAAAGTAGTAGCTCCACTTGGAGTGATCGAAGCAGTTGCTGTTGCTCCACAAGGTGCCGCAAATGTAGTATAGAAGTTACCAGCTGTTGGTGTGATCGTAATAAGATCGATTTCTAAATTAGTGTTGGTTGGAGTAATTACTAATTTTTGATTGCTTAAAGGAAGACTGTTCAAAGTCATTTGTGCATTATTACCTGCGTCGTAACGATACCATGTCCAATTAGTATCCGACACACAAGTCACATTGAATTTCGACACTCCGTTTAAGTTGATGTTAAATCCAGTGTTTATTCCACCGCGACTTCTCGCTCTCACCCATACATAATGAGTTGCAGCAGTTGTTCCGCGAGGTGTAAAATTGTATTCGGCGCCGACTACAGTTTTAAAAGTAGTATAGGTTGTGTAGTTGGTATAGTTCCCAGCAACGGTACCTGCAGGCACTTGCGTTTTTAATTCAAGGCTTGCATTTACATTGTCAAAAATTTCTGCTTCAAGGTTAAATGTTTTAGACCAATAATAGGGATGAGAATTTTCGTGCCATGCATCTAACTGATAAAACACAGGAGAGCTGAGATTAGTTCTATCATAAATATAAGTACTTCCTTGACGACGAATTCCGAAGGTTAAATCATTTCCATCAATTTTAATGGTTGCTGTACCTGACAACTCAGCATTTCCAGTCATATTAGAATTTGGTTGGATTGTTCCTGTAATAGCATATTTGGCTTTTGCGTCATGCTTTCTAGCAACAACCAATTTCCGTATGTCTCCTGCATAAAAAGTGTAGCCTGGTTTCCCGCCGCCACTTGCTGCACTCATTGGTACATCTCCTATCATTAATGTACCTCCTAGGAATAAATCATCATAACGACTTGCAATCGCTTGTGCATATCCGGGTATAGCCATTTGCCAAACATAATTCGATGGATTTTGATATGGAGTTGCTGTAACAAAATAGCCACATCCAAAATTTTCAGCACCAGCCATAGAAATCGCCTTTAAAAAGCCTAGCCACTGAGCAGGACGAACAATTGTTTCTTCATTGCTATTCCATCCTGGACTAACCACTGGAGTAAATAATTTATCTCCTAATGCAATTTCTTCGTGCCGACCTTCAATAACATATTGCCAGCCGTGTGCAGCACCCTGCCAATAGCGCCAATTTCCTGGCCACTGCATGTAAATATCGCCGTTAGAATAGCGTTGATTATTTGTTAATGATTGTAATCCCCTAACCGAAGCCCAATCCCATGCATATACAGGATGACCAGTTAAATAGTAATGGCATATTCTTGTATTCGTCATGTTGGTTTGGCTTCTCCATTCATTCAAATATGAATCAGAGATTCTTTTGTATTCGCCGCCTTTAAACTTTCTCCAATTACCAAGTCCACTTGCATTAAATGCAGAGAGAACAGTAGGATCTGTTTGCAAACTTATATCCGTCCAAGCTGGAATCACCTCTCCGTTTTCAAAAACCAAGTCAATTGGTCTTGTTAATGAAGCAGACAATTTTGATAAATAATATTTTTGTGTTTGTCCATCTAACTTAAAGGAATCAATAGGTGCTTTTGGGCTAACAGTCCTTCCGCTAGTAATTATATTGCCATAAATGTCTAAAAATTGACCTGCACTGTTTCTCAAATAACTGTTAGACGGTAAAGTTTTACTTTCAATGTAAGGATCTTTACTTGCTTTGCCAATTACAGATGGACTTAACTGTGGCCAATAAGTATTCGCAGATGTTTTCCATGATGGATTTTGATTGGCTAAGTTTATCCACGCTCCATCATAATCATTTACATTGGTAAAAGAAGTGTAACGTGAAGTATTGCTAGTTACCATCACGGTATAATTAAAATTCTTTACCAACTCAGTTTGCACTTCAATGCTTCGTTGTACCAAAGTAGCTTGTGGAGATGAACTGGTTCCATAACCTGCAACATGTGCAGGATTAAATACAGCATAGTTTGGAAAGAGTGTTGAGCCTGGTTTATTTCGAGCAGATGGAAATGTCTTTAGTTGAACCAATGCGTCAATATTTGAATTCGGATGTCCTGGTGCATATTCTTGTGGATCAACACCTGCCGTTACAGGAGATGGTGCAGGAGGATTTACTGTAGAGTTTGAAAAAGAATACGATTTGTTTTGAGTGAATTCTTGATAATGCTTGTAAATCATTTGACCTGGTAAAGCGTTTGTGTAAAGTGCTATTTCATCCAGATCACCTACATATTGATAGTAAGCAGTATTTGTATTGATGTCAACAATATTACTGTTTGTATTACCAGAATTTAATGGAATAGAACCTGCAGGAATAGATTTAGTAAACCCTGTCGGCAATTGTCCGTCTACCCAAATCTCTTTTGTTCCTGATTTAGCATCGTACTTAAAAACCAGATGATGCCAGTTGCCATCCATATAATAACCATAAGTACCTCTTCCAATACCACTGAGATTTAAATCCCAATTGTCCGATACCGCAGTTGAAGTTCCCGTAGGAATAGACTTCGTTGTAAATCTGAAATAAGGAAAACAATAGCGAATACTAATAGCACCATCTCTTCTTGTCATGAATTGAACAACTTCATTAATGTTTGCTCCTGGTCTAAATAATAATTCTAATGTAAATCCGGAATCAGGCGAGAAAGCTACATTTGATGTAATCGCTTTTGCAGTTGAACTTAATTTCAAATATTTTCCAACACCTGTATTGCTTTGCGCAGTGCCAATGGAATAAGTGGATTGGAAGTAAGTTGGATTTAATGGTGCGATTCCCGTTGAATCTGCTAATGAATTACTAGTATTAAATGTCCAGTAATGCTTGGGTGTCCAGGTTTGTGAAAAAGTGGATGTACTTAAAATGGAGCAAGCCATTAGGGCTGCTGCAAAAAACCACTTTGATTGGTTTTTGATCATTGTAAGTTTCATTTTTTTGATTTGTGTTAATGGTGTGTATTGTTTGGTGTGTAATGGCAATTCAAACTTGCATCCCGTTTAGGGCGCCTTTCAATAACTCATAAAATTTGGATTTCTACTTCCTAGCGTCCAAATATAACGGATGATGTGAATGAAACAAATGCGATTCTGATCAATAGATGTAATCGATTGATTTTCAGTTGAAAATTTTTAATGTGGTCAACAAAAAAATAACGTTAACCAAATTTATACATACGTTCGCCATTACAAATCGAATGTTCGCCAACTTTGTTTGACAGATTCACCCACCCATCTTGAAAAAATAGAGGAGTGTTTTGAAGGTAAATACAAAAGAGAAAAAGAATGAATAGATAAATATTAAACAGTGTAAGCTGGAAGAAATACCTATTGAAAGTCTAAAAAAAACAGCTAAATTGCTAACTCCCTATTTTTATTATAGGAGATGTAGCTTTTGTGCTAATCGATAAATTCCAAGCGAAAAATTAGATGAAGCTGGGTTTTCATGATGTTCTTTTAATTTTTTTAGAAGGTAACCAAGTAGAATAAGGGTCATTTCTTATAGGATGACGTTTACGTTTCCTTCTTTGTTTTGTCGTTGTCCGGTTGGACCAGCAGCAGAAACCTTATATATATAAGTACCCATCGGAACCTTTACACCCTGGAAGGTTCCATCCCACCGGTCATTAGCGTTGGCCGACTCATAGATCATCTGCCCCCAACGATTAAAAATTTGCATGTTGAAATCTTGTACACCTTCACCTGCAATACCAAAGGTGTCGTTCATCCCATCTCCGTTTGGAGTAAAGGTGTTGGGTATATAGAAACTAATTGCGGGCACTATATCTACTTCGTTCGAGATACTAAATACTTGCGGTTGCCCAGCCTTATAAGCGAGTACTCTATATTTACGACTTGCCGAAACTTGGGCTTCTGCTGGTTCTATGTGTAAAAGGCAAATGGTGCCTAACAAAAGAAATACCTTTAAACTAGTCCTAATAATTTGTTGCATGATTGATTTGTTTGTTGAAGGCAATCTAGCATCAGATTAAGCTTTCGATTTAACGATGTCTTGCAAATAAGCACTTCGGTAAGGTTTGGATATTTATTTGCCCATTTTGGCGATCAAAAAATTCAATTTGTAGAGAGAAATATGATAAAAAGTCAGATTAGAAGTAGGGCTAATCTTGTGAGAGGAATTGAAGGCGGAAGTATCGATATTGTAGCAATTATAGGCATGTCAAGTCCAATAAGTATTGAATTCTAACAATCATTTTTATACCTTTTAGAGAACAAGTATCCATTTGAATAATGTTTTTAGCCTTCAAAAACTCAATTTTACCTTAGTTGATTATAGGTTAGAAATCGCTGGATATAATAAAAGGGATGATTTTTACCGTCCTTTTAGTTGGGATTATTCAGCGATCATATAAAAGATGAATTTATTTGAGAAGACTTGTTTGGTTTGAAATATTTTTTACATTTGGATGTGGAAATAATGGATATGAGTCGCTATTTGTTTTTAATTAAAATTGATGTGAAGATTATTAATAGAATCTAGTAGGGCTGTTATTTCTTCAGCCTTTTTCTTATTGTGTGAATTCCTAAACCAAAAAGGTTATGCATACTATAAAACAGCTTACAGAAATGAAAAACGAACATGATCAATGGCAAGATCGACTTCGTTTTTACAAAGATGAAATTTCGCATTTTAACAATCACTTAGGTCGACTCTCTGTCTCGGGAAGTCCCAATGAAGTGATGGCTTCCGTGGAACATTTCCAAAATCAATTTATTCGTCAGAAAGAAGTGCTGGATATAATTCGGCATGACTTTAAACAACACGAAAATTTGATTGAATCTATTGGAGATGGAAAAGCACCAGAGCCGAATGCTGGTATCCAAAAGATACATAATGTTCAGCGTGAAAAACTAGATCAATTCGAAAACATCTTTCATGATCTCCGAATTGAGTTCAATATGTTTTTGAATCGAGCAGAGTGACTTGATTTCAATTTATAAATCTAACTTGCAACTCTTGATGTTCTCAAGGATGGAATATTAATATGTACTATTCCATCCTGGCAGAATTTTTATTCGCAAAAATGATGCGAACTTAAAGCATGATGAACATCGATAAAGCCAGAGAAAGGATAATAAGTTCTTCTGCTATAAAAAGAAGTCGATTTTTATTAAATGTATTTTCGTTGCTCATGTTTTGCCTTTCTTAGAGAATACAATTTAAGTATTAAACAAAGGATCAGCTGATGAAAGAGAGTTTGAATCTTACATGTTTCTTACTTTTTGAAATCGTGGATGTTAATTTTACCTTGTTTAATTATAAAGGTAGAAATTATAGGCAATTCTTTGCGGCTCTGCGCCTTTTTAACCTGAGCTTGCCGAGGGTTGCGAGAAAATTTAGCGAGTAATTTAAGCGAAGAAAAATACATTATTCCTATGCAAATAATTAATAGCCAACAAAGAGTTCAAGCTTCTCCTCATCCTATCGTTTTTCCTGCGATAAATATTTGTTACTCGAATGTTAACAGATTGTTGCCGCATTAAAGTTTAAGCCTCTCCCCGGCCATCTCCAGGGGAGAGGGGGTAAAAAAATGAAATAAAATTTTGATTTAACTATAGAAATCTTTGTGAGAAAATTAGTCGTAACGTAAACCTTGCAAGAAAATTTAGTGATTTACACTTGTCTTACGTTTTGAATTCGTGGATGTCAAGTTTTGAAGTGCAAAAAATGATTTCTTCTTCAATATGATTTGAACAGACGACAATCGTTTTGTGTTTAGCGTATTGTTCTATTAATCCTTGATACCATGAATGCCCATTCTTATCGAGATTAGATAATGGTTCATCTAATAATAAAACGGGTGTGTTACTCAATATCGCCATCGATAATTTAAGTCGTTGTTTCATTCCCGATGAAAAGTGTTTAATGGCTTTATTGCTGCTATTTCCCAATTGCATGATGTCAATTACATCAGGAATTGATAATTTATTTTGAAATGGTTTAAAGGAGCCGTAGAAAGAAAGCAATTCTTGTATGTTATACTCCTCTGGTAAATCGATGTAAGGAGCTGCGTAAGAAATTTGATGATACCATTGGTCGATGGCAATGGTTTTCCCCTCTAAAGAAAACTGAATGGTGCCTTCACTTAACGATTGAAACCCAGAAATGATTTGTAGCAATGTCGATTTTCCGGATCCATTCAATCCTGTGATCGCTAATTTTTCTGTGCCTTGGATGTGTAGTTCCAAATTTCGAAAGACCCATTGCTTTTGAAATTTTTTCCCTGCCGATTGTAGTTGAATCTGGATCAAAGCAGAAAGATTACTCAGCTTTTTGAAAGCTACTCACAGGACCTCTGATAATTCCTTTCTCTGATGATTTGACAAATTCAATAATTAAATCACGATGTACGGATGATTCAAATTCTTCTTCAACAATTCCAATCGCTTTGGAAATAGTATATCCGCGCTGAAAAATGGTGCGATAGATGTTTTGAATTTCTTCAATATGTTCTTTGCTGAATCCGCGTCTCATTAATCCTACTGAATTAATTCCGGCATAACTTAAAGGCTCTCTTGCTGCTTTCACAAAGGGTGGAACATTTTTTCGAACTCCCGTTTGTCCGCCAATAAAACTATGCGCTCCAATATGCATGAATTGCGATACACCTACATATCCTTCTAAAATTGCCCAGTCGTTAATGGTGACATGTCCAGCTAGATTTACAGAATTAGCAAGTATAACATGATTTCCAATGATGCAATCATGGGCAATATGCACATAAGCCATTAATAAGCAATTTTGGCCCACTTCAGATCTTCCCATAGCCAAAGTGCCTCTGTTAAGAGTTACGCATTCTCTGATGGTGGAATTGTCTCCAATGATAGCCGTTGTTTCTTCTCCGCTAAATTTTAAATCTTGTGGAATAGCTGCGATTACAGCTCCTGGAAAAATTTTACAATTAGATCCAATCCTTGCTCCATCATAAATGGTTACGTTCGATCCAATCCATGTGTTATCTCCAACCTCTACATCACCATGTATGCAGGTAAAGGGATCAACGGTAACATTGTTTCCGAGTTTTGCCTTAGGATGGATGAAAGCGAGAGAACTTAACATTAGCTTTTCTTTACAATTTGTGCCATCATTTCGGCTTCCATAACTACTTTGTCACCTACAATGGCTTCTCCTTTCATATGGCAAATGCCTCTGCGAATAGGACTTATTAATTTTAAATCGAAAATGACAGTGTCGCCAGGCATTACTTTTTGTTTGAATCGTGCTTCATTTATTTTCATGAAGTAGGTCCAATAATTTTCTGGATCGGGAACTGTATTTAACACTAAAATTCCTCCTGTCTGCGCCATCGCTTCGATTAATAACACGCCAGGCATTACAGGGTTTTCGGGGAAGTGACCTTGGAAAAACCATTCGTTCATGGTCACATTTTTTACACCTACCACGCGATCTGCTTCCAGTTCCATGATCTTGTCGATCAATAAAAATGGAATACGATGCGGCAACATTTTTGTGATTTTGTTAATGTCGTAAACAGGTGTAGCATTCAAATCATACGTTCGTACTTTTTGATTGCGATCACGTTTAATAACTTCCTTAATTACTTTGGCGAACTCTACATTCGCAGCATGTCCCGGACGGGCTGCTAAAATATGTCCTTGAAAAGGCATTCCTACTAAAGCAAAATCACCAATGATGTCTAAGAGTTTATGTCGAGCAGGTTCGTTCTGAAAATGCAATTGTACATTATTTAAAATTCCTTTTTCTTTTACTTCTACACGTGGTTTGTTAAAGAGCTTTGCTAATTCATCTAATTTCTCCTGGCTAATCTCACGATCTACTACCACAATAGCGTTGTTTAAATCTCCGCCTTTAATCAAATCATGTTTTACCAACGATTCTAGTTCATGTAAAAAACAAAAGGTGCGGCAAGGACTAAAGTCTTTTTGAAACTCTTCCATTTTATGCAACTGAGCATGTTGAGTTCCTAATACCGGACTATTATAATCCACCATTACAGTGATTCTATATTCCGGACTTGGTACCGCTAACATCTCTACATTACGAGCAGGCTCTTCATACGATAGTACTTCGTTTAAAACGTACACTTCTCGCTCTGCATCTTGTTCTTCAAATCCAACTGATAATAATGCTTCCACAAAGGGAGCCGCACTACCATCCATAATGGGAACCTCAGGCCCATCCACTTCGATTATAATATTGTCTAATTGTAATCCAACTAAAGCAGCTAACGCATGCTCGGTAGTGCTAATTCTTGCTCCGTTTTGTTGTAGTGTAGTTCCACGCGATGTGTCAACCACGTTGAAAGCATCAACATCAATCACCGGACTTCCTTCGATGTCGGTTCTAACAAATTTGTACCAATGATTTTCGGGTGCCGGCTTAAAAGTTAAATTTACTTTTGCTCCAGTATGTAGACCAACTCCAGAAACAGTAATCGGTTTTTTAATCGTCTTTTGTTTTTGCGACATGCTCTTTGATCAGGTAGAAGTAGATCTAATTTCTGCTAACGTTATTTGTAACTCTGTAATTTTTTTCTCTAGTTCAGGAAGCTTACGAAAAAGTACATAAGTGCGTTTGAATTCACCAATGTTGAATGCAGGTGAGCCTTGTAAAATTTCTCCTGGTGTATTGATAGAAGATATAATACCCGACTGCCCAGCGATTTTCACATCATCGGCAATTTGAATATGTCCTACAATTCCTACTTGTCCACCAATCATGCAATTCTTCCCAATCTTGGTTGAACCTGCAATTCCTGTTTGTGCAGCGATCACTGTATTCTCACCAATCTCTACATTGTGAGCAATCTGAATCAGGTTGTCCAACTTCACCCCTTTGCGAATGATGGTACTTCCTAA
>CAIXTT010000356.1 GCA_903922455.1 uncultured Bacteroidota bacterium
AGGATAATTGTATGTATACTGACAACTATCATTTCCGATTGTTAATGTAATTGTAAATGGACCTAAGCTTTGATAAACATGCGTTGGATTTTCTAAAGTAGAAGTTCCACCATCTCCAAAAGTCCATAACCACCAAGTTGCTCCAGAAGAATTTGCAGCAAACTGTACATTAATCGGAGCAACAGTATCTGTAGTAAAAGAAGTTCCATGAGCACCCAGTCCTGCAATCACCACTGCATTTGTTGCATTTAAAGTTGTATTGCATCCCGTTGGAGTAGTACAAATTAGTCTTATACTGTACATACCCGGGCCAGGATAAATATGTGAAGGATTTTGTAAGGATGAGTTTCCTCCATCACCAAAACTCCACTGCCAAGAAGAGGCATTCAAAGAAGTGTCGGTAAAAAACACTTCATAGGGAGGACATGGACTTACGGTATAAGTAAAACCAGGATAAGCTCCATCAATATTAAATGTTTGAAAATTTTGAATGTATTGTTCACATCCACCATTAGGCATCCATGTTGTTAATGAAACCGTATATACTCCAGGATTTGTATAAACATGATAAGGATTAGCAGCTGATGATGTGGTTCCATCTCCAAACTCCCACAAGAAAGAAGAAGCTCCAGAAGCATCAGAAAAATTCACAGCATAGGGTGCACACGCATTTACTATTGGTGGCGTTTGATAACTAACAACAGCAGAAGCTACAATAATTTTATTTACAATAATTAATGTGTCAGCACATCCACTTGCATCAGATGCAACTAATTTCACAGTATAATTTCCTGCAGTGTTATAAACGTGGCTTGGATGAATTTGATTTGATGTTGTTCCATCTCCAAAATCCCAAAGGTAACTCACTGCTCTAATTGAATAATTTGTAAAATTGACCATTAACGGTGGACATCCGCTAGTTACATCTGAACTTAAAGCTGCCTGAGGGGATAATACACTAACTTTTAATCCTTGCGTGTAAGAATAAGTACAACCATTGGAACTTGTACCTGTTAAATTGACACTGTAGATGCCTTGATTTATATAAACATGTGAGGGTGCCATTTGAGTAGAGGTAGTACCATCACCAAAGTCCCAAAGCCATGAATAAGTACCTGCGCTTTGATTCAAGCACTGAACAACGAGAGGAGCACAACCTGTAATGTTGGTCATCCAAAATGTAAAATCAGGTTTTTGAAAAACAGTTATTGGCCCAGCACTTACTGTTTGTTGACAACCGCTCGAATAATTTACATTTAATGTAATAGGAAACAAACCGCTATCTGGATAAGAGTAATAAATTGTTGATCCAGTATTTGTCACTCCATTCCCTAAATTCCAACTATAAAGTGAATTCGCATAATAATTAGTAATTAAAGAAACCAAATGTGGTTTACATCCTGTATCATCACTAATGATTACATTAGGTATTGGATTCCATTTCAAGTGAATTTTCGAACTAAGGACTGAAGAACTAGAACAACCATATGAACTTGTCATATTCAATTGAACTTGAAAATAACCAGTATCAGCAAAGACATGAGAAGGATTTTGCAAATTAGATGTAATGTTGTCACCAAAGTCCCAGACCCAACTTGATGCATTTATAATTTGAGAACCAAATTGAAATAGAAATTGCTTGTCACAACTAGAAGTATCATTCACCGTTAAAATAGCAGAAGGGGAAGGATAAATAGTAATAAGATTATTCCTTACAATCAAATTACTACATCCATATTGTATACTATACACCACTAAGGTCACACTAAAAGTTCCAGGGATATTATAAATATGTTGTGGATTTAACAGGTTACTTGTTGTTCCATCGCCAAAATCCCAAACACAAGAATCGAATAAGGTAGATTGATTTTGAAAATCAAAAACCTGCTCACCTTGACATCCCGAATTTAATGATAAACTGAAATTTGCAACTGGTTTTGGATTAACCGTAATTTGTGCCGATGTGGTACTCGATAATCCATTTGCACTGGAAGCAGTAAGACTAACGTTATAAACACCAGGTAACGTAAAAACATTTCCAGGATTAGCAACTACTGATGTATTTCCATTTCCAAAATTCCATTGA
>CAIXTT010000357.1 GCA_903922455.1 uncultured Bacteroidota bacterium
CGTCGACTTGATCTCATCCCGAACTTAGTAAACACCGTAAAAGAAGCTGCTGATTTTGAGAAATCGACATTAACTGCTGTCATTGAAGCAAGAGCCAACGCAACTCAAGTGAAGATTGACCCTAAAAATTTAACTGCCGAACAAATGACAAAGTTCCAAGAAGCGCAAGGTCAGTTGGGATCTGCTTTAGGTCGATTGATGGTGGTGGTTGAACAATATCCACAGTTGAAAGCGAATCAAAATTTCTTAGAGTTGCAATCGCAATTGGAAGGAACAGAAAATCGTATCGCCGTGGAGCGTCAAAAATTTAATGAAGCGGTACAGTTATTTAATAGCTATGTACGTAAGTTTCCTCAGGTAACCATTGCAGGCATGTATGGTTTTTCACCTAAACCATTTTTCGAAGCTGACAAGGGTGCAAACAAAGCCCCTGATGTTGGAGCCGCTTTTGATAAATGAAAGCGGAATCGTTATTTCAAGAAGCCGATAGAATACGTATCCGCGAAGCCGTTACTAACGCAGAGTTAGAAACGTCGGGCGAGATACGTGTTTTTATGGAAGATGAGTGCAAGGATAATGTTCTCGATAGAGCCGCATTTATTTTTGCCCAACTTGAAATGAATGCAACAGAATTAAGAAGTGGTGTGTTGATATATTTGGCTGTGGATGATCGCAAGTTTTGCATCATTGGTGATGCTGGAATACATCAAAAAGTGGGGAATAATTTCTGGGAAGAAATTACTACGGAGATGGGTGTTTTTTTTAAAAGCAATCTTTTTGTGGATGGAATTGAATATGCAGTAAGGAAAGTTGGTGAGCAGTTGAGTTCTCACTTTCCATTTCATAAAGATGATGTAAACGAGTTGCCAAATGATATTGTTTTTGGAGGAGGGGAGTCGTGAAAAATTATTTATTGATAGTTTGTTTCTTTTTATTTAGTGCTGTACAAGCTGCCGTAGAATTTCCACCTGCACCAAATCCGCCGAGGTTAGTCAATGATTTTACCAATACATTAACTCCGAATGAAACCGAAGCGCTTGAGCAAAAGTTATTAGGTTTTAACGACACTACTTCCACGCAAATTGCAGTTGTTATTATCAATACCGTTGATGGATACCCTGTTGAAAGTTACGCATTTGAACTCGGCGAAAAGTGGGGCATTGGAAATAAAGGAAAAAATAACGGTGCTTTAATGCTGGTCGTTTTGAAGGATCGTAAAATTTATATTGCTACGGGTTATGGATTGGAAGGTGCCCTTACCGATGCATTATCCAGAAGAATTATTGAAAATGATATCAAACCTTTTTTCAAAGAAGGAAGATATTACGAAGGAGTTAATGCTGGCGTCTCTAAAATTATCGATGTGGTAAAAGGAGAATATCAAGATACTTCTAACCGCAAGAAGAAGGGAGCGGGCAAATTTCCTTCTGTCGTTTTTGTGTTACTTGTATTGGGTATCATTTTCTTGTTTAAAATATTTAGTGTGCGCCGTTATGCCCAATTGAATAGTATCACATTTTTAGCTGCATGGCTTTTGTTGAATGCTGCACGTGGTCGACAAAATGGAAGCTGGGGAAATTTTAATTCCGGTAGCGGTGGATTTGGTGGCGGAAGCAGTGGTGGTGGCGGAAGTTTTGGTGGTTTCGGCGGTGGCAGTTTCGGTGGCGGCGGTGCAGGGGGCAGTTGGTAGTGGGATGTTAGACTTTGGACTTTAGCTTTTAGACTTTAGCTTTTAGACTTTAGTCTTTAACAACCATCAACCAACAACCAACAACCAACAACCAAAATCTAACCTTCCAGTGGAATTGAAACCATAAAGCACGCTCCCTTTTCGACTGGAACATAATCCAGATTACCACCATATGCGCTGGCTATTTGATGACTGATACTTAATCCTAATCCAACACTTTTTCCAGTAGGACGCGTAGTGAAAAATGGTAAAAATATTTTTTCAACGATGTCGTTAGAAATTCCAATGCCGTTGTCGCGAATAAATATTTGAATGGAATTGTTACTGTTCTCTGTCGAGATATTGATTTCTCCTTGACTTGTTGGATCAATTAAAAATTGATCCTGCACTGCAGATCGCGCATTGCGCAGTACATTAATTATGATGCGCAAAATGTCGACGTAAACCACCTTAGTTTTAAACTGACTCGCTTTTAAATCTAATGTAATTGCAATTTTTTCATTTGGATATTCGGCATCCCAGGTAGTTCGAGACGCTTTTAGTGCGTCTTCAAGAAGCTCGTTAATATTTACTTTTTCACGTTCTTTTCCATAGTTTGTGGAATGCTCCGACATGCTCTTTACAATCTCACTGGCTCTAATACCATGCATGGAGATGCGTTCGAGGTTGCCAACAAGATCCGTGCATAATTCCTTGGCTTCTTCGTCGGTGGTGAGATCAGAAACTTCCTGAAGTAATTCTAAAGAAACCGCTGAAAAATTATTAACGAAATTCAAAGGATTCATTAATTCGTGCGCAATGCCGGATGTTAATTGTCCGAGTGAAGCCATTTTTTCGTGATGAATCAATAAACGTTGTGTCTCTTGCAATTCCTTTAAAGCGAGTTCTAACTCTATCGATTTATGTTCAACGTTTTTCTTTTCTTCCTCAATTTGACGAGTACGTAATTCAACAATCTCTGTTAATTTCTGCTCTCGACTTTTATATTCATCTACTATTGCATTATTTTGATTACGGAGTCGGTTGATGAGTTCTTTCATCAGCATTCGATTCATGGAGGGATGCGATCCCAGTAAACTAAAGAAATCTTTTTCACCAATTCGTAAAATGATAGCATCTGATGCAGCCGAAACCGATGCTGTTCGTGGGGAATTGTCAATGATTGATGCTTCCCCAAAATATTCTCCCTGCTTCAAAACCGCAAAGATGATAGATTCATCGTGTACACGAAGCGTTCCCGACTCAATGATGTACATGCTTTCACCTGCATCCCCTTTTTTGAATAAGGGTTCGTTTTCTTTTAAATGAATTCGATCAACAACCTTAGCAATATGCTCAAGAAGTTTGAGGTCGGCGGATTTGAATAAACTCGTTCTGCCAAGAAGAGAAACCAAATGCTTACGATCTTTCCCCAGCATTTGAGTATTCATATCCGTCATGTCAATCAAACCATGATTCCCAGATGACTCTCTTAAGAGTGCTTTTATTTCTTCGAGGTTATTTAATTTTCCTTTGTTTCGAAGTGCGTAGGCAGCATCCGTAAAATAAACATGGTTATCTAAAAATTCTTTTTCCAAGGCGTACCATTCCACTAATTTAATGGCTTTCCCATGCTCTAATAATTCTTGTCGGAGTAATTGTGAAATGGAAAAAAAATCGGCCCTGCCTATATAATCTAAGTCGGCATCTCGAATAATTTTATGATAAAGTCCTTGCGGTTGTTTGGATGTGTCTGTAGCCAGTATTAGATCTTTTATAATCTCAATTTGCGCAGTGTCGTATCCAAAAGCGGGTAAATGTTTCTCTGCGAATGCAGCTCCCACGGGTTCGTTCTTTTCGTATTGTGTAACAAATCCTGTATCGTGAAAAAGAGCTGCAGTTTTTATTAATAGTGATGATTCTTCATCGAGTTTTTCAAGCAAACAAAGACGCTCCGAAGATTTGATTACATTTTCGGTATGAAAAACATGGTGGTAATGAATGGTAGTTGCCAAGTTTTTATGGAGATATTCCAATACAAATTTTTCGGCTTCAGCGTAATTCATATACAATGGCGATAGTTTTCTAATTTGAATTTAAAAATAGTAATTTATTTGAATATACTTGTCAGCTATTGGAATTAGTAATTCACGCGGAAATGTTGGTAGATAGAGTATAAGATAGGAGATGGCTTGCCATTCTGTTTTCCGCACTTTTTCATAAAGTGGTGCTAACGCATTGATTTATAAGTGCCGATTTTTGATTTTGGGTGTTGCATGACTATTTATGTGTATGTTTTTAAGAAAATTGAAGAATCGATCTGGTTGTATATCAGTTCAAATAACATCAAAAG
>CAIXTT010000358.1 GCA_903922455.1 uncultured Bacteroidota bacterium
CCACGAATTAATTTTATCCTCCAATTTCGCAATTACTTTGTACGATTCATTGTAGATCTGTAGAATTAAATAGCATGCAGCTAAGAAGAGTAGGGTAAGCGGAATTTTGAATAGCGCAAGGATCGCAATAAGTAGATACCCAATGCTAAGCCGAACACGAATGGCATCTTTCCAAATGGATGCAGTTTCAGATTGATTTTCTAGTATTGAATGTTGACAAAAAGTTTCGAAGGAGAATAAGGTGATGTGTTGAAGAACCACTAAGGATAAATAGTAAACACTGATTTGTCCCCAAGAAAGAGTACCAAATTTCAGTAAGATAACTAAGGTTAAGGTTAGAAAGGAAATGCTTTTGAATGAATTTAGTAAAAACACCTTGCCCATCGAAATAATGAGATCGATTTTTAAATTGGTTGCAGTCAGCATTTTTTGCATGCTGTTTTTACGAAAAAATTGGGGATTAGTTACTTAAATTATACTCGAAATTGCTCTGATTCCGTTTATACAAAGTAGGTAGTCCAATTATTTAAACATGTATAGAAGCAAAATTCAAGCAATAAATTTTAATATACAGTAATTTCGTTCGTAATGGTGCGGAGGTCGTCCAGGCAACAGCTCAAAAAAGTCTAATGACTTTTTTGGGATTATTATTTAGCTCTGTAAAGCTCCCATCCATTGGGATATACCGCTATTCGAACCAATTTATGCTGATTCTGCAATTGATTGAAAATTTTAACCGGTTCGGATTCCTTGTATAATGTTGTAAATCGACTTGGGTTAAATAATATTAAATCTCTATTGTTGTATAACGGAAATGTAGTGCCCCACATGTTTACAATGTCGTGCGGAACATCATAAGTTCTTAATGCCCCATCAATCGCAAAAGTATTTAATGTTGAACTGGGTATTGTTTTTAAAGCATTGGCGATGATTAATTCTTCCTGTTGATAGTTATAGATTGGATAGATCACTTTAAAACTTAATGCAAGTTGTATGACAATAGCAAATAAATAAACGAGAATTCGTAAATTTCTTGTCTTAAATTGGAAAATTAATAGTTCATAGGCAGGATAAAGTGCAAGTAAAACAATAGGGAAAGCAGGCATTAATAATCTTAATTCTTGCGTGGGGAATCCCGCGATGAAAAGTAAAAAGAGCGCAAGACAAATCAACCAAAGTCTAGGAAGTTGTATTCCTGATCGTAAACCGAAAAGGATAAAGACAAGTCCAATGATACAAAACCCTGGATGGAGAACTACACTTAATGCATAAAGTATGTTGGGTAAAGTGTATTGAGAAATATCGGATCCAATGGTAAAACTATTTTTAAATAGATTCAATATCGACCAGTTTTCAATCCATGGATGAAAAATAAAATCAAAACTATCTTGCCCTTTTAGAAAAATAGTTGGAGTGAACGATATTAATATTGCAAAAATGGTAATGAGGAATAAACTGAATCGTGACTTCGCCGTATTCCAGATCATGGGAAGAATAGGAATAAGTAACAGTGCTACAGAATAGCGAGTTTGAATAGCAAGTATCGCCATGCAAACGGAAATAATCATGGACTGACTACTGTTATATTTTTGCCATTTATAATATTCTAACAGCGACCAAACCAGTAATGCCATAGAGAGCATATCCGGCAAAGCCACTAATGCAGAACGAAAGAAGAAGGGTGAAAGGAATAACACTAGAAATGCATACCGCTGTCGTTGCGTTCCCACAGGATAAAGTGCGTTGAGGAGTTTGCAAAAGCTGATATAACAAACACCAGCAGCCATCACACTTACAAATTGCAAACTGTATAGATCAGGTATTGCCGCCGAAAAGATGGATCCAATAAGAGGGTAAAGTACAGGACTCGATTGACTAATAGGTGCTGTACCACCAAGTAAAAAACCAAAAACCGATTGCATGTAGCGAAATAAATCATGAGGTTCCTGACCGTAAAGTCCATTAAATTGTTTCCAAATGCAAATTCCAAAAGTAAGAGGCAATAGCAATACAATAAACAACCAATTAAATTGGATGTTATTGTTTTTACCGATGCGCACTTCGTTATCCATGGTAAGCATTAAAGGGATTTAATTACTTAAACACTAAAATGTCATACTAACTCCAAGCGAAGGTAAGAAAGGTAATTGATTTACGCGTTGGTATCGAACTCTGTCGAAGTAGAAAATGTTTTCCCGGTCATAAATATTGATAGCGCTTGCGGTAATATCTAAATTGGAATTTTTACCCAATGCAAATTCTTTCTTTAAACTAATATCCATACGGTGGTAAGGAGGAAGACGCTTGCCATTAAGTGGCCCATAAATAATTCCTAAAGTTCCATTGGTACTATTGGGATCCGTGTATAATCCATCCGAGAAGTTTTGATATTCATAAAAGCCTTGTGTCCCACTAAAAGGAAATCCAGATCCAAAGTTCCATCTTGCATTAAATTCCCAGTCGAGCTTTTTGCCAAACGTATATGATCCCACTAAATTCACATTATGTCTGCGATCAAAATGCGGACGATACTCACGAATGCCATCATTGCGAGTTACATAAGTTAAAGAGTAAACTGCCCATAAATAAATGCGCTTGTATTCATACTTCACCACCATATCCGCCCCATAGGAACTTCCTTTTTCAATAATAAAATCTTTCGTCAAGTAATCAGGTTGATCTTGGTAAAAACCATTATCTGGATATACTTTGTCGCGGTTGATATTGGAAAGTTGTGTGAAATCTTTATAGAATGTTTCCACATTCACACTTAAATGTTTGGTGATGTCAATTTCAGCACCTACAATGATGTCTCTTGCTTTTTGTAGTCTCGATTTAACTTCTTTTCCATTAAAGTTATCGGGCAAGCTCTCCGGGCCGGAAAGAAATCCATAAAATAAATTTACGACATCTCTATCGGAAACAGCAGAAATTAAATTCTGAGCATAAATTCCGCCCGCCATTTTAATGCGCAATCCCTCCATGGCATTTACCTTGATTCCGATACGTGGTTCGGGAGAGAATTCGCTGAGAGAAGCAAAGTATTGAAGTCGAATGCTGGGCTCTATCACAATTTTCTCTCTGGAGATGCGATAACGTAAAAAGGAACCAAATTCAGTGGTGTTTTCAATTTGCTCATACGTTAATCCGGTGATCGTATTGGTAAATAATTCTGTTCTGAATCCTAATACTTCTAATCCTATTTTCAACTCATCTTTATTGAAAAAGCTAGTCATGTTAAATCCAAAGTTAAAACCATTAATGGCACTGCTGCGTGGAGCTTCATTAGCTTCCTTTTGATTGATGTTGTATTTTGAAAATGCAAATACTCCGTCAATTAATGTATTCGAACCTTTTGGAACTAAAATAAAATTAGCTCCAAATCCATTTGATTTCCAATTAATGTCAGTAACGTTTTTGAATTTTGCGTTGTCACTAAAGTCAAATCCGAAAAGATTTAGTTGTGATCCGTTTTCTCCATTCAATGAAACTTTGCCATAGAAATCTTGAAAGCTAAAGGGAAGTCCATCTTTGTCAATATAGTCATAGAGTTCTTTTGATGATTGATCGAGATACGAATTTTTGTAGGAGATCAAAAACGAACTGCTGCCGCCTCCATCTTCTTTTTGTTTTTTGATGGGACCTTCAAATAATAATTTACTCGAGAATGTTGAAGCACTCAACTTACCACCATAACGTCGTTTGTTTCCGCCTCGTGTGGTAATGTCCATCACGGAGGAAATGCGATCTCCATAATCTGCAGGAAATCCACCCGTGTACACATCCGCATTACGTAAAATGTCGGTGTCGAAAACAGAAAATAATCCGATGGAGTGAAATGGATTGTATACGATCATCCCATCTAACAAAACTTTATTCATAATGGGCGTGCCACCTCGAATGTACAGTTGTCCGCCCTGATCTCCACTAAAAACAACGCCTGGTAACACTTGTAAATATTGTGCTAGATCCGGTTCTCCTCCAATGGAAGGAACTGATTTTATTTCACGCGGTGTAATTTTATTCACCGAAGCTCTTACTTCCGTTTTTCTCGCTTCTTTTTCTGCCGATACTTCCACCGTTTTTAAATTTACCGAACCTTTCTTAATGTAAATCTGCTTGTCGGTAACTTTATCTTCGTAAACTATAATTTCTACTAATGAACTATCATAACCAATAGCACCAATCGTTAAAAAATAGGAGCCCGGCGGAACATTAGTGATACTATAAAAACCGTTCACATCTGTAATGCTTCCAAATTGTGTCCCTTTGATGAATACAGGAGTATACAGCACAGGCTCTCCGTTTTCTTTGTCGTAAAGGAATCCACGAACACTACCGGTTTTTTGTGCAAATGAAACCGCAGTACAAAAGAGCAAAAGAAGAAATACGGTTAGACTAAATAGGTTTTTATTCAAGGGGTGTGTTTATTAAAGGGTAATTTCTTTTGCTTCTAGTTTCTGGCTGCTAGTTGCTGGTACTTAACTTTTAACTTTTATCTTTTTTATTTAACTTATTTCTTTTAGTCGCGAAGCCTTGCGATTAGCTACTAGCTATGATCCATTTCATTCTAACTACAAACTTCTTGCGGCCTGTAGCTAGCAGCCAAAAGCTAGCACCCAGAAGCTAGAAGCCAGCAGCTAGAAGCTAGCAGCTCATTTCCAGAATAACATCAAATTCTTCAGGAAGAATTGATACAACGGAGAGTCGATTTAATCTCAACATCTGAATGTCTTTTAATCTTGGTTCCGCTTTGATATCCGCTAGAGGTACTGTTTTTTTTAATTTTTTAAAAGGTTTTAAATCCACCGACACCCAATTTTCATCGGTCGTCGTCGGATCTTGATACCCTTCTTTTTTTACTTTAGCAATTCCAACGATGGCCAATCCCTCATTGCTGTGATAGAATAAAACCATGTCGCCTTTCTTCATGCTTCTCAAGTTATTTCTAGCCTGATAATTACGCACTCCA
>CAIXTT010000359.1 GCA_903922455.1 uncultured Bacteroidota bacterium
GAAGAATATCCTGATTTTATGGAATGGATCAAAAAGAATTGGATTCTTTTCTTCACATCAGCATTCATTGGAATACTTACACACTTAGCGTGGGATTCATTCAGTCATGCTGATGGGTATTTGGTACATCGCATTCCATTTCTCCTTGAATTTATTCAAATAGGAGGCCGGGCTATAAGGACTTGCTACGTGATGTGGTACATCAGCACTTTACTTGGAATGTCCACACTCATTTTTTGGTATGTAGATCTTAAAAAACTTTTTACTCTTTCTACTTGGAAAACCTTCTTTTCAGGCAATTCATACTGGGGAAAAATTCTATTTACAGCAGGGCTTATTGGAACCTCTCGCGTTTACCTTGGCTTAGGTTGGAATTGGGCGCGACATCTCATCATGATTGCAATTGGTAGTTTATTTTACGCCTTACTCATTGTATCCTGGTTAGAATTTAGAAAACACAAATCTTTGTAAAAAAAGGAAGTCGGATACATGATCCGACTTCCTAATCATTTCAATAAATTCTATTTCTTTTTAGAAAGTTTTTCCAATTCCTTATCCAGAACTTTCTCCATATTATCTTCATCCAATTTACGAGCTAATATCTTTTTGTCTTTGTCTAGAATAAATATTTGTGGCGTCGTTTGAATGTCAAAATCTTGACGGAAGTTATTATGCAATTCAGGATCGGCAACATTAATCCAATCCAATTTATTCTCTGCAATATATTTTTTCCACTTCTCCATTTCCACTTCGGTACAAACTGCAAAAACTTTTATACCTTTTGATTTTACTTTGTCGTAATAAGCTTTCACTTTTGGTGTCACTTTCTTGCAGTGGCCACAATCTGGATCCCAGAAATATAAAATAGTAAAGGGCGCATTCACGGCAAGCAGTGCTTGATAAACGCCGTTAGAGTCGGGAAGAATTAAATTCTTTACCACTTTGCCTAACAAAAGAGGCTCCAAAATTCGGGCACGATCTTTAATTTTAAAGAGTGTCGCATCATCTACCCAATACGCTTTTTCTTTGGTATAATAATTTTTTACTAAGTGAACAAAGACGGCTTCCATACCCATGATATTCGAAGTTTCATACGTATTGGTTAAAAACCAAACCATGTACTTAAACGTTTCTTTATTTCCGCTAGCCATTTTAATTAAAGAATCAGTGACTGGGTAAATTGAATCTGGAATATTAATCACCAAATTTTTCATGTAGTAGCTTAGTTTGCTATGATAAATAGGGCTCCGCAATAAACGCTCGTCGTTCAATTTAATTTGATCAAAATAGTGATCACGATAATAATAATAAGAAAAAGCAGAATCACGAGTACCATCCTTCTTCAATGGCAATTCAGGTACTTTTGGATCTTGCGATGCATTAAAAATACTAGAAAGAAAGCGTTCAGGATGTTGACCAATAAATGCTAATTTATAATCTACCACAGCTTGATCAATGCCCTTTATTTTAGCCTCAATAGAATCGGTTGGTAGCTTTTGATCTTGTAAGTTCTTTCGTGCATTTTTTAATGGTTCAACTTCTTTTGATCGCTCTTGAATAAATTTTAAATATTCATAAAAAAGTCGGTTGTCTTCAGATCCATTTACCTTCATCGTTTCAATAACATTAGACATTGAACATTCCATCGTAAATGTTTGTTCTTGGTCTAAGAGGATTTCAAAATAGGTTTTACCGGGAAAAACAAATAGATAAATCCCACCAGGAAGTTTTTCTGGGCCTCTAAAAACTACATTTCCATCTGCATCTGCATGTGTAGAATCTTTTAGATATTGCTTATCACCATAATAATTAGCAAGGTAAACCATGGAGTCCTTCAGCCCAGAAATTTTAAAAGTAAGTTCATACGCAGGTTTTTCAGCTCCAGCAACTACTTGTTGATTACATATGAATAAGAAAAAAATGAGCAAGCAAACATATCGAATTGGTCTTCCTAAATTTGATAAATACTTCATAAGAGATAACTATTTTCTATTGTTAATTCTAATTTATGCAAATATGCATAGTTTATAGTCAACGAAACGTGATTTACACCTCAATCGGTTGCATCTATTAATACAATTCATTGATCATTCATTTGAAGAGATTTAGACCAGTTGTTACTAATTCGTTAAGCCTTAAACTCGTTTTTTGTACTTTTCTAATAATTAACTGTATTATTATATCCTTAATGCCGTATGAATCAGAATAATGCTTAAAATTATGCTATTGATATTGATTTTATTTTCTAAACAGAAAAATCGTTAAAGGATAAAAAAGAAGAGCATGGCAATAAAGGTGAGGTTTTACTATCATAATGGAGGCGACCACTTTATACCAGGCGAAAAACTAACCATTAAGAATTGTAAAATTTATTTAAATGAAGATAAAGATTCTTCATTTAAACCTTTTGGATTTTTTTACGATGATACTTCAATGGAAATTAATGCAAAAAATACCAGTAGCAGAAGCAACATAAGAAAAGTTCAAATTAACAGGATCCTTACTGAAAATGCGTATCGATTTGGGCAGAATCAATATCTAATACACATGAATTGGTTGCAACAACAAAAGTTACTTTGGATGTTTCAAAGACACTGGTTGCAACAATCTATAAATGCAGTGCAGTTATTAATACTCTTTATCATAATTGCCATTGCAGGATTTGGATACAACATGATTCAACAATCATAGTGAAGTTATTTAATACCCTTTCTAACCATCAACCAAAACAATTATGAAAGAGGAAAAAACATTGATTCAATTGGCATTTCGATTTGAATCGCACCCCCTAAATTCGAAGGAACAATTCGGATTAGGATTACTAGCAACCTTTTTTCTGGCCATGTCAATTCTATTCTTTATTATTCCAGCTTTCCTCAATTAATATTGATTCACTGTATATAAGAAGTAGTTGAATCGTTTGGTGATTCAACAGAATTTGATTTGTACAATTTCAACGTAATACCTACTGAAACAATTTCGGCATTGTAAATATATTGTCCGCGAATAGGCGCCGTATAACTCACGTAGCCACTAAACCACTTTTTCATTTCGTAACGAATACTGCCCGTCACGTTTATCCATCTAGCGTTGTTATGAAAAAGTCCCAACTCATAATTAATTGGCTTCTTACTTCGGTTTTCCAATGAGTAATTTAAATCACCACGGGCATCTAAAAACAAATTTTTAGTTATTAATAATGAAGCAGTAATTCCAGCATGCACTTCATCGCTATTGTCTTTATTTCGTTTGTTAAAACCCAGATACTCACCAATTGTCCATTTTGGTGATTTCACATATTTCAAATCGAAGTAAATTCGTGAATTATAATCAGCATATCCTGTATGTAGAAAAGTAGATTTATCTCGCGTTGCTGTTCCTAAACTCTGCCAAGCTGTAATGCAAGAACGCCAGTCGCCTGTCGGAAGTATAGAATATTTAAGTCCAAGTTCGATATCACCTGGCTTTACGATTTTTTTTTCGCTTGAAATACCACCTGGATCATTGTAACCAGTAACTTTATTATAGATAATAGGTAAATTAAGCATCCCATTCCATCGCGAATGAAATCCTGCAGCCAAAGATAAATTCATTCCCGCATGAGTTGTTTTGGGTGCTAATTTTCGTTCTCCATCCATATCAAATACACTCCTAAAACTGCCATGAAAAAAACCTGTCGAAATTCTGAATTCCTTTTTCTCAAGAAATAGATGTTGAGCATACGAAACTGAGGGCAAAAGAAATATTAATAAGAATTTTAGCTTGATTTTTTGGGCTCCGTAGTTCATTGTAATTTTTTGTCTAATTTATTAATTTCTATCATTACATACTATGATTTTTGTTTGGTAAAAACAAATTTTTAATTCTTAAAGTCATCTATCTTTGCCAGAACCATGGAAAAAGAACTTGAATTTATTAAAATAAAGAATGCTGCTATGAGCTATTCCGAATATCTATCGATAATAGACGGCCTGCTTTTGCAAGGAAAAACGACTGGAGAGGATCAAAGTTTAGCACATGTGGAAAAAGCCCCTCTTAACAGACAAAGGATGAAGCGACTTGACAAGACCGCAATAGTTTCTGAGGAATTAAAATCGCATATTGATCAACTTCCCATACCTATCTCCTTTTTAATTTTAACTGAAGGTTGGTGTGGAGATGCATCTCAAAGTATTCCTTATATCCATAAAATGGTAGTTGAATCGAAAGGGAAACTCATGGACTTCTATTTATTGAGAGATGAAAATCTAGCCTTGATGAATCAATTTTTAACCGATGGGAGTAAGGCTATTCCAAAGGTAATCGCATTTCATTCAGAGACCGGAGATTTTTTATTTAGTTGGGGATCTCGACCCAAGGAAATTCAAAGTTGGTATATGAATTTGAAAAAGGATATATCTTTAAGCAAAGAGGAGTTAAGTTTACAATTGCATCAATATTATACAAACGATAAAGGACAAAAATTACAAGAAGATTTTATTGAATTGTTTAATAAAATTTCTTCTGTTTTATAAGACGCTTTGGCTGCGTTAAGCAAAAAGACGACACAAAGATCGTACTATTTATTTCACAAAAGTCCAAGGAGATTTTAGAGATTTATCTAATCGATACAAGCTAATTTGGCATAAATATTATACAACATTGCAGTTTTTCATATTTGAATGCTTTATATTTTGTGAATTCAATAAGTTAGTAAAAGAAAACTTTGCGTCCCGATAGCTATCGGGACGCAACGTTTCTTGCAGAAGCTTTTCTTCGCAAAAATTGCTCGCAACCCTCGGCTAGCTCAGGTTAAAAAGGCGCAGAGGCGCTAAGGCAACGCCACGACAATTTTTCTAGAGGGTGCGTAATGTCCAAAAGAAATAACATAGATTAATATTCAAAACTGAATTGTTTAATAACCTCTCTTAGTTACTTGATTATTTCTTGGATGGTAACTGGTTATCGTTTTCGATTTATGCAAGCTTTTTGCAAATCGTCCATGTACTTTTAGATAATCTAAAAAATACAGGACTTTTATAGCCACGGTTGTTGATTGAGGATCATTTACTAAATCTCGCATATTATTATTAAAATTATGGCGAACAAATTCTTTTTCTGTGGAGATGTTATTCTTATAAACAATATTCAATACACTCCCTGGTGCGAATCTCCATTCGAAAATAAAATCGACGTTAAGAGCATTAAAATTGAAATTATTATTTTGATTGTAATTTAAATTTCTAATCAATTCCCCTTCTTCGTCTAAATTAAAATACTGTTTGTATTGGCCGGTGATCCAATAATGACGTGCAATTATGGTCAGACTCATATCTCTTTTAAAAATATAAGTGCCATTAAATCTATTTTCCCAAGTATCTAATCTACGACCTCCTAAAAGAGGCTGGTCGTTTTCATCAAAATTTGCAAAGCCAACATTAAAGGGATCATAGTTATATTGCAGATTATAGGTCATGAAAAGTTTATCGCTAGGACGCACTAAAAGAGTTACAGAATTATTATACCCAAACCTTGTAAACTCATCTATAAAATTTGAAATGTTAAAATTATAATCTAGTGCTACTTTTTTTCTGTAGTCTGTACTGAATCCAGCATAAGCATAATAATACCGTAAACCACGGAAAAGCTGTCCAGGCACACGTGCTTCATAAAAATCGTAAGGACGTATTAGTTGTGCACCACCACCCGCAAAAATCGCATTCCAACTCAACAGATTGGCGAACAAACTTAAGTCGATGCTATTGTCTCCAATTTTTCCTGTTTTATAATCATCAGCTACAAAGAGATTTAAATTATTGTAAGATTCCCGAATACCTTTCCATGGTTTAAACCGACTAAATCTTAAAAATGCTTCGGTATTATTTTGGCCAGCCACACGAAAAAAACCTAAATCCGTGGCTCTATAATCGGGGCTTGTGACATTTCGATAACTTCCATAATTAAAAATCCCGCCTTGCTTTTCTAGTCCCAGACTATATTTATAGCCTATGGTATTCTCAGAATCATTTCCTTCTTTCTCTTTGTCCACAGCAAAATTTTGTGTGAGTACACCTTCACCAACCCCTAAAAATGTATTTTGCTTATTACTTAATCGAACACCCGCACCCGAAACATTAGAATCGTCGAATTGATCTCTTCGAATGGTGCTGGCATTTACAAAATAGATATTCGAATTGTTTTTAAATTGTTGATCAAGCACAATTACATTGTAATTAGTGAAGGGCTCCGTCAACACTTGTCTTTTCTCTCCTGAATTCTTTTCAATGGTAGCATAAGCATTATCCGTGATAGCATTAAAAAAACCTATTCCTAAGCCATCATCGGTACGGCCAGAAATTTTCACTGCATTCAGAAGCTTCGCTTGTGTTGGATTTTCAACCAAATTTTCATCTTCAGCCACTTCATTGAATACAGAATAATAACCACTGGGTATTTTTCCAATTCGTCTGGAATAGAATAAATTTCCTTTACTAAATAATTCAGTTGCTTCTCGAAAGAATGGCCTATTCTCGTCGTAAACAACTTCACGATAACTTAAATTTTTTATAATACGGTCGGATTGCACTTGACCAAAGTCAGGAAGTAACGTCATGTCAAGAGTAAATCGATCGTCAATTCCGTATTTGATATCGGCACCAAAATTATAGGAACTTAAATTTGAATACGATTGAGTCCCATCATCATTCGCTAAAGGATTATGATCATAGCTTAAAGCAACATAAGGCACAACCGATAAGCGCAAAGGAGTTTTCACATTTTGAATTCCTCTTAAATGTCCCCAATAAAGCTGTGCATTGGTTGCGGTTGAAGGAGCATAAGACCACATTTGCATTTCCCTCATTCTCCGAATTCTTCTATTAAATTGCAAACCCCATACTTGAATAGTTGTAGCTGGAAAACGAAAAGCAGAGTAGGGGATTTCCATCTCAACATACCACCCCTTAGAATCAAAGCTAACATTTGAGTGCCAAACTGCATCAAAAGTAGCATCACTAAACTTAGAATCCATTTGTACTCCAGAAGCATAAACTTCAAACACAAAAGCATCTTGTTGGTTATTATAAGGATCCAATTTTATTGAAAATAAATCCGCATTTAAGTTTCCATCATCTCTTTTTCCCAACTGCTTCAAAATACTATCGGCTTTGGTGTCGTAGCAATACGCTCCCACATAAATTGCAAAATCAGTATATAAAATTTTTACCTCCGTAATTTGAGTGCCTGGCTTACCTTCGTCGGGTCGGGCTTGAATAAAATTAGAGGTCGCTTCAGCCAATGACCATTCCACTTCATTCAATTTTCCATCCACTGACGGAGGATTCACCACTCTCAAGGCAGTAGTGGAACGCAACGTATCGGTATCCACTTTTGCACCCCTTGAAATGGTGAAGTGCAGCGTAAACAGTAATAATAAATAGATTTGGATGGAACGCGTTGTCATTGATGCACTCAAAAATAGCGTTTTACTCAACCATTGCCAATGAAATTAACGCTGTATTAACAGAATTCGTCTAAGGCGTCGTTAGCTCCGACAAAACAACAAAATATTCAGACCAGCTAATCAATATGCAATATTCGATGCTTCAATTGATCAATAAAGTCAGAAAAATTCATGTCCTTCCTAGAAATGTATTGCTGAATTTTTACAGGACTTGAGTCCTTGTCAAGAATTTTAAAATAAAATATAAATGTCTTTTCATTGTCAAGGTTGGGGGAGAAATTAGATTTTCCAAAGCGGACATCATAAAATGCAAGCGAGTCATTTTTTTCTTCTACAATAAAATAATCCTTCGAAAACCAACGCAACTTAGCAACTCCATCCTTATCTTTTATCTTGTCCAACAAATATTCGTTTTTCTTAAATCCTTCAAATCGAATAGTGGGTTGATCTTGCAAAATACTATAGTATCCTATATAACACATGCTATCGTCTTTGGCTACAGCACACCAAAGTAAATTTGAAAATATGACTGGATTTGAAAGATAGTCGTTCGGAATAATTTTTTGATTTGCAAGCGCTGCTTCAAATTTATGATTTACATAAAATTTATTTGCAATAGTTAATAGAAAATAAATATGCGCAATGATTAGCCCAACATAATTCATCTTGATGGCCATCGAAGGATGCTTTCTACGCAACACCAATGTAAAAGAGGTTCCGATCAATAAGGGTAATGTATATCCAGGATCAACAATGGCAATGCTATTTAGCGCAACGCGGTAATCACTAAAGGGCAAGAAAAGTTGAGTACCATACAATGTAAATGCATCGAGCAAAGGGTGCGTAAAGATTCCAATGAAGAATACATCTAACCAAACCCGAAAAGTGATTTCAGGCTTTTTCCGATAAAGCTTTCGCATAAGCCAAGCCATAATAGGAGCTACAGCAAAAGCAAAAATCAAACTATGACTAATTCCACGATGTCCCGAAAGTTTTTGTAATTCCGTAAAAAAAGGATTGAACAAAATATCCAAGTCAGGGATGGTACCAGCGATACCACCCCATAAAATGGCTTTACTTCCAATTTTTTTTCCTGCGACTAATTCACCAAGAGC
>CAIXTT010000360.1 GCA_903922455.1 uncultured Bacteroidota bacterium
AGCATCAAGAATCAAGAATCGAGAATCACTTACGAATTATTTTGCTGATATTATATTTAATAAAATCCTGGATGCCTCTCCAATCTTTTCGGGAATAGAATCAATTTCATCAAAGGAAAATAGTTTCACTATTTTGATGAATTTATTGTTTTCTAAAAGCCAATGAAGCGATGATCCAGCTTGAACGAAATCACTGCATTTAATGATATTGTCTTCTTCGAAATGATGTTGGAAGGGATCTGAATGGATGCAGATGTAAAAATTATTTTTTGATAGAATGGATAAGTTGGCAGCTATTACATCAATATACTTTTTAGCATAATCACCGGATAAATGCAAACTCAAACTGAACCCATTTCCAAACCAACAAAGTGTTCTGAGTGCGAAAATATCTTCCTTTCCAAAGTCGCGTGGGTAATCGAGGATTTGCCATGGAAAGTTCAAATAATTCTCACCTCTGCTAATTTTCGGTTGAGAATTGAAAATTTTTTGCTGGAGATTGGATGAATTTGCCTCTAGTTTTTCTTGAATAATGGGAATGCATTGAGTCAACAAATCATTGATTTTTACTCCTAATCGCTTCTTTGTTAAGAAGAATTCAGGTTGGATGAGCAGTGCTAACTCATCCTTTTCAAATTTTACTTTCGGCTTCTCCATCGATATTAGCCAAACTTAGGGTATTTTTGCAAATCCAAGCCCAACAAGAAGTGAAGAAATTAGATACGCTTATTCTTAAGTCTTTTATAAGTCCATTCTTCCTCACTTTTTTCATTTCTTTATTTGTTTTGCTCATGCAGTTTTTATGGAAATATATTGATGATTTGGTCGGGAAGGGAATTGACGGATTGGTCATTGCAGAACTCTTGTTTTATACTTCGGCGAACTTAGTTCCCTTAGCGCTTCCCTTGGCTATACTGGTATCATCCATCATGTCGTTCGGAAATATGGCAGAGCATTTCGAACTTACTGCTGCCAAAGCAAGTGGAGTATCCCTACAACGAATTATGAGGCCTTTGTTTTTTGCTGTATTTCTAATTAGCGCGACAGCGTTCTTTTTTTCTAATAATGTATTGCCTTATACTAATTTGAAGATGGGTTCATTGCTCTACGATATTCGTCAGCAAAAACCGTCATTGTCGATTCGTGAAGGCGTTTTTTATAATGGGATTGAAGGCTACAGTATAAAGGTGGGACAAAAGGATGACGATGGTAAAACCATTCGCAACGTCATGATTTATGATCACACCGCAGGAATTGGAAATCGTAAAGTGGTTATTGCTAAACGAGGGGTGATGGAATCATCTCCAGACCAACGATTTTTAATTCTTTCATTGTTCGAAGGAAATAGTTACGAGGAGAAAAGTAAGAATAAAAATGGGGTGGACACCCATCCGCTCATGCGGAATTCTTTTAAGCAATATGTAATTCGATTTGATTTATCGCAATTTCAACTCAATCGTACCAATGAAGATATGTTCAAAGGTGGACACCAAATGATGAATTTAATGCAATTGGGTCATGCGGTGGATAGCTTAAAGAAGGAAGAGCTGTCAAGTAATTCATTGATCTCAATCAATATTTCACATAATTTTTTATTCTTACGAGATTCGGTTGAGTTTAAATCCAAGATGAAAACGAGCCCAAAATTTGCATTGATGGATACCAGTTTACATGCCAATACGAATCAACTTTATGAGAATGCTAAAAACCAAGCGCGATCCATGCAATCGTTTGTGATGGGAATTAAAGATGAGAAGGAGTCGAGGTATAGTCAGTTAGCGCGCTTTGAAGTGGAATGGCATCGCAAATTGACATTGTCGGCGGCTTGTTTTATTCTTTTTCTCATAGGCGCACCGTTAGGAGCTATCATTCGTAAAGGTGGACTCGGTATGCCCTTGGTGATCTCCATTATTTTCTTTCTCGCGTATCATATTTTAAGTATTACTGGAGAGAAATTCGCGAAAGAAGGAGTGTTGCCAGCTTGGAGAGGAATGTGGACATCGTCGATGATTCTTTTACCAGTTGGAATATTTTTAATTTACAAAGCAACGCATGATTCAGTCATCTTCGACAGGGATGCATATTTCAGTTTTTTCAAAAAATTATTTAAACAAAAGAATAGTCCAAAATTAGGTTGAAAATTCTACAGCTCTGCATCCGTGTTCCGTTTCCGCCAGCTGACGGAGGTAGTATTGCCATGTATCATCTGCAAAAATCGTTATTTGAAAACGGCGTCCAATTAAAAGTTTTATCATTCAATACCATAAAGCAATTAACGGATCTAAATACACTCGACGAAGCATATAAAAAGATGACGCAGATTGAAGGTGTTTATCTCGATAATAGAATCAATCCATTCACCGCACTTTTCAATATTTTCAGTGGGGAATCTTATCATATTATTCGATTTATTCGCCGTGATTTTGAAGAAGCCCTTATTCGTATCCTGAAAAAAGAAAAATTCGATACCATCCTCTTGGAGAGCTTATACATGATTCCCTACATGGAAGTCATTCGTGAATACTCTCAGGCAAAAGTTGTTTTAAGAACCCATAACATCGAACATTTGATATGGAAACGATTGGCTCAAACTGAAAAATTGTGGTTGCGGAAATGGTATTTGAACTTGTTGGCAGAACGACTTCGTCATTACGAGCAATGGTCGTTAAATAGGGTGGATGCGATTGCTGCAATGACAAAGGAAGACGAAGATTTATTAATTAAATTAGGGGCAGATGTACCCATCCACATAGCACCCGTTGGCTTAAATACGCAAGATTATCCTGTCAATGAGCATCCCGATCCTTTAATGGTTTTTCATATTGGTGCGATGGATTGGTTACCCAATATTGAAGGGATTGAATGGTTTTTAAAGAAAGTTTGGCCCATTATTCAAGAGAAAAAACCAAATGCAAAACTTAAATTGGCTGGTAAAAAAATGCCGGCCTCCATCAAGTCCTATGCAAATGAACAAATCGAAGTCAATGATTTTGTGGATGATAATATAGCTTTCATTGGTCATGGAGGAATCATGATTGTTCCTTTGTTTAGTGGTAGTGGCATGAGAGTTAAAATTGTAGAGGGAATGGCCATGGGAAAAGCCATAGTTACTACAAGTATTGGAGCTGAAGGGATTCATGGAGTAGATGGGCGGGACTTCCTAATAGCTAATACAGCGGAAGAGTTTGCAGAAAAAGTATTGTCGCTCCTGAATAATTCATCCAGACAAAAGGAGTTGGGAAACTACGCCAAAAACTTCGCTCAATCCCATTTTGATAACCTTTCCATTGGAAAAAAATTAATTGAATTCTTTGGTTCTATCGATAAAAAGTAGGTTAGATTTATCATTGATCACTTTAAATAATCATAATTCGAAGAAATTTTGTAAGATTTCTGTCCCTTATATATTGCTCAAATTCAATATTTTAAATGACCCTATTTTGGGTTTATTTAATCCCATCAAAAAAAATCAAGATTAAATACTTTCTTGTCTATATTTTTACTAATATTGCAGCCCCAATTTGAGGGTAAATTATCTAAAATCATGGACTTACTTAAAATAGCGCAGGAGCAATTAGTTGAAGCTAAATCATGGCCAGAATTCAGGTCAGGCGACACCATTACCGTTTACTACAAAATTAAAGAGGGAAACAAGGAGCGTGAGCAGCAATTTCAAGGTGTTGTTTTACAACGTCGTGGACAAGGCTTAACAGAAACGTTTACCATCCGTAAAATTTCAGGAAACGTTGGTGTTGAACGTATTTTCCCTGTTCACAGTCCAAAAATTACCCGTATCGATGTAAATAAGCGCGGTAAAGTACGTAGAGCAAGAATTTTCTACTTACGTGATATGGTTGGTAAGAGTGCTCGTATTAAGGAGCGCAAACAAAGCACTAAGCAAGGTTAATCTTGATATATTATTTAAAAAACCTCGTTTCGACGAGGTTTTTTTTTGGCTACTAACGGGTTGCGTTAGATTCTAATTTATATTTTAGTAACTTCGATATATGAAAAATTGGATTCGACTTTGTTTTTATGGGTGCAGCATCGTAATATTCTTTTTGCCAATTACAGCAAATGCTCAGTTTTTTTTAATTTCTCAAGTGTATCCTTCCGATAGTGACGGTCAAGCGGTTTATTCCATTTCGATCAATAATTCCTCGAATGATAGCATTATGGTTTTGCATACTCAGGAAGCCGAGTTACCTCCCTTTATTAACCGATATAAATGGGAAGAGGTGTCGGAAAAAGATTGCAAAGCCATTATCTTTCTTGGTAAGTCGAACAATCCCTTATTGCCCGAGCAATACAGAGCCACTAAAACCTTAAAGCCAAATGGGAATTTAGAATTGTATTTTAACATGCCCTCAACGTTTAATTCTGCGAAAAAGAAATTGAAGATTTATTATTCCATGCTCAGTAAAAAATACTATTCCGATTTTTATAAATTAGAGAAAACAGGTACTAAAGGCGCATTAAAGAAATGTAAATCTTTGAAGAAAAAACATGGTCAAGTTTATAGCAGGGTAGTTGAGTTTTAGCTGCAAGCTACAAGCTTCAAGCTACAAGCTACAAGCTACAAGCTACAAGCTTCCGGCTTTTCATTGCGAAGCCCCGCGACACCATTCACCTCCTTATAGCTATCGGGATCACCAATTCACAATTCACCAACTTGCCAATTTGCCAATTCAACATGTCAAAAATGATTTATCGTGTTTACGTGATTGAGTTATCGAAAAAAGTTTTTTCGGAAGACATAAAATTTCGAGAAGCGAATCCGCAGTTCAATGGCGTTTCAGAGTGTCTTTATGTGGGGATGACAAGCAAGGATCCCAAGGAGCGATTTGAGCAACATAAGACGGGCTATCGGAATAAAAATGGGCATAACCTCGCTTCGAAAATCGTTCAGAAGTATGGCAAGTATTTGCGTCCGAGTTTATATATGCACATTGACCCTATGACCCAGGAAGAGGCATTAGTGATGGAGAAAAACCTGGCATTAGAACTTCGACGACAAAAGTACGCCGTATGGTTTAATTGATTTTGATTAGACCAGTCAAGAGGCTTTGTTTCTCCTATTCTCCTTCCCGATAGCTATCGGGAACTCCTATTCTCCTATTCTCCTTCCCGATAGCTATCGGGACTACTATTCTCCTATTCTCCTTCCCGATAGCTATCGGGACTCCTATTCTCCTATTCTCCTTCTCGATAGCTATCGGGACTCCCATTCTGAAACGACCTTCGATTACCTAATGATGGTAATTTTACCAGTCAAAATTTCCTCATCTTTATAAGGCATTTTACATTCTACACGGTAAACAAAAATTCCCGATGTCATGTATTCTCCATCAATTTTACCATCCCAATTATCAACTATATTGGTTGATTGATAAATTAATTTTCCAAAGCGATCGTAAATTTTTGCTTTAAATTGTTCGGGTTGACATTCGCTATGGAAACCAAAATATTCATTTTTTCCATCGTCATTGGGACTAAAAGAATTTGGAATCCAAATCTGACAAGAGTCCCTGCAATCCTTCACCTCAATCCATTTTGTTACATCTACAATTCCACAACTGAGTGTAGCTTGAAGTGTTACTAAATGCTTGCCTGCCGATTTAAAATACACAGTAGGATTTTCTTCATTTACATCCGGAGTGTTTGCAGTTGAGAAATTCCAATGCGCATCTACTACCATAGAGTCGGCCAATAATTTAAAGGAAAGTGGATCTTGAATGCATTTAGCAGTAACTTCAAAATCGGCTTCACATCTGCAAAAAACATTGATCACTTCTACGGTGGCTTGGTTGGTACATCCATTCGCGTCGGTAACAAAAACCGTATAGTATCCAAAATCATGAACCGATGTGTAATTTACTACTGGATTACCCAAATAGGTGTAGAGAGCAGTATAGGCGCTTACATTATACACCTGAGTTAGATCAAGGGTTTGCCATGGACAGAGTGCATAGTTCGCATCAGGACCCAAAATAGGAAGAGGATTGATGGTAACGGTTACCAACGAAGTATCTAAACAACCTGCTGCATTACTAGCAATAAGTTCGTAGGTGCCTGCTGTTAGTATAGCAGTAGCGTTGCTGATGGGATTGCCTGATAATGACCACGACGTTGTTAATCCATTTAGTGCATATAAATTAGAAAGGTTTACAGGAATACCATCACATGAAGAAACAGATTGATTAACACCTAAATTTGGTTTTGGTAAGATGGTAATTTGGACAGAAGCAGAATCTGTACAGCCTACGTTATTGGTTGCTAATAGCTGGTAAAGACCAGCAGTTGTAATTGCAGATGGATTGCTAACAGGAGCAGAATTTAAAGTCCAATTCACAGTAAATCCTATAGTGGTATAAAGTGAATTCAAATCAATTTCATTTCCATCACAAACAGGAATTACTTGATCGCTTCCTAAGTTGGGAGTTAGGAGCATCGTGAGTTGAACATTGGCTGTATCCATGCATCCGTTCAGATCCGTTACAATGAGCAAGTAATTTCCATTTAAATCAACTGAATTGGGATTTGAAACAGGCAGACCTGAATTTGTCCATGCGCTGCTAAAACCAGTAGTATTATAAATTGCTGTAAGATCTAATGTATTCCCTGTGCACAGATTGATATTTTGATCAACACCCAGTAATGGTGCATTCATAAGATTTACTTGCACAGTGGCAGAATCAATGCATCCGTTTAGATTGGTAGCAATCAATAAATAATTCCCAGCATTGAAAACTTGTGAAGGGTTGCTCACCAAGGAGGATCCATTCATCCAAACCGTAGAATAACCACTCGTAGAATACAAGCTAGTTAAATCAAGGGCTGTATTGGAGCAAATGGAATGTGTTTGATCTATGCCTAGTGCAGGGCTTGCGATCACTGTTAAATCAACGTCGGCGGTATCTTCACATCCTGCAGAAGAAGTTACAATTAAAGTAAAAACTCCTCCTATACCTACTGAATTAGGAGGGGAGATGGGGATTCCACCCAAATACCAAGCAGATGAATTTCCATTTGGATTGAATAATGTTGTTAAATCAACCATGTTGCCATCACAGATGGATATGGATTGATCGGGACCTAAGGCGGGTTGAGCTGATAGATTTAATACAACCAATGAAGTGTCGGAGCAAGAGAATCCATTGGTCGCTATTAATTGATAAGTTCCAGAATTTGTTACCAAGGAAGGATTCGGTACTGCACTACCGTTAGTGGTCCAAGCAGTCGTTAAACCAACGGTATTGTATAGAGAAGTTAAATCAATTCCATTGTTTGTACAGCTATTGATGGTTTGATCGCTTCCTAAGGTTGGAGAAGGGTTCACAGACAGATCAATTTCTGCAGTGTCGGTGCAACCTGCTGCTGAAGTTACGATAAGCGTATAGGTTCCTGCAGTGGAAGTTGAAGTAGGCGATGAAATGGGATTACCTGACAAATACCACGAACTACTATTTGTTCCAGCAAAAAGTAAATTCGTAAGATTTACATTCACATTATCACATGTCATTGTTGAAAGATCTCCCCCTAATGATGGAACCGTAGATATAGTTAAGTTTACTAGAGCGGTGTCTAGACAAAGACCACTTGAACTTGCAACCAACGTATAAAGTCCACTTGAAGCAATGGCTGTGGGATTTAAAACAGGAGCTCCGCCAAAGGTCCAAGCTGATGTAAATCCAGAAGTATTGTACAAACTTGTTAAATCAAAATTTCCAATAATACAGGTATCAATGATGAGATCAATTCCCAATGATGGGCTAGCAACAACGGCCAGCGTCACATCGGCAGTATCAGCACATCCTCCAAGATCACTAGCGATAAGGGTATAGATACCACTATTATTTACAGCACTTGGATTCGCAATCGGGAGACCAGTATAGTACCAAGTAGTAGTTAATCCTGCTGTCGAATATAATGAAGTGAGATCTAATGTTGAACTATTGCAAATTGATGCATTTTGATCAATACCCAAACTTATTGCTGTAGATGGATTTAATGTTACTAATGCGGTATCCTTACATCCATTTGGAGTTTGAGCCATTAACTGATAAATTCCTGGGCTAACAGCAGCAATGGCTGTGGCATTAGGAATAGCAGATCCATTAAAATTCCACGAGGAAGTGGAACCTGATAAATTAAAAAGAGTTTCTAAGTTCGTTGGAGAACCATCACAATTTTGATTTACAATTTGATCGACACCCAATGAAGGACCTGGGTCAACAGTCAATATAAAATTGTTAAAGTAAAAACAACCCCACCAATCGCTAGCTTCGACAGTATAAGTTCCATCAATGGAGATTGCACTTGAATTTGAAACAAAATTGGAATTAAGGTAAAAATTATAACTCATGCTCGGGTCAATTGAAAAATAATAATTCATTAAATCGAAAGTTTCACCTTGACAAATAGTAGTACTTCCAAATGGAACCCATCCAGGACAAGGGGGAGGAGGAGGAGAGCTTGGATTAAATGTGAAACCGCCACTGCCTGCACCACCGCCATTAAAAAATCCATCTGTCCAAGGACCGCCACCACCACCACCACCGCCAGAACAAGCCGTGTCGATAATCGAAATAGTCCAGATACCATCACCGTTTTCCCAATCAAAAACAGAGAAAGTACCACCTTCTGGTACCCAATTTCCAGTAAATGGAGCTGCTCCCGTATTAATATTTGTAAATGCGGAAATTGAAAAATTAGTGTTAGTATAGTTTGATCCACCTGCACCATTAAATTGAGATAATAGCAAAGAAGTACCTTGTGGAGATGTAAGTGTGATGCTTAATGTTTGAGGGTGATTTGAAGTTACATTAATCATTAAGTCTGTCAATGTGAAATTCCACCAGCTACCTGACCAATAGGGATAAAGTGTACCTATACCCGACACATTGGCGGTAAAGTAAGAAGTGTCACACATGGGAATGATGCCACTACTAAACGGCACATTTGATTGAGCCAGCACTGAGGAAGGGCGACAAAACAAACTTGTCAAAATCAGTGCGATTAAGAGTAGTTTTCTGTTCATGGATTCAAAGTTAATAGGGTTGGTGTAAATGGAAATATAGAGTAAATGTAATAGAATTTATAGCAAATACCATCGATTTCAACCTTTAGTTTTAAACTGTCTGCCTCTAGAATGGATCTTGTAGCCAAATAATCAGCTGTGTCGATGAAGAATCAACACCTATTTCGACTGGATTCAGTAACGAATTTATACTTTTTCCAATTTTTCATAAGGTGGATCAGGAAGCTGAGTTAAAATCTCATCTCCTACAAAAACATCTCCTCCATGCAAAACGATGCCCATGATACCTGCCTTTCGAATCAAGTTACCCTGCTCATCTTTATCTAAAACGGCATTCATTAATCCTTTTTTAATAGACTCCAATTGAGAGCATGGGTTTCTTAATCCAGTGACTTGTATTTCTGCTTTAGCACCTATTTTAAGAATGGTGTTTTTAGGTAAATTCAACAAATCGATTTTTCGAGTGGTGATATTTTCACCCATGGCACCTGAAACTACTAAAAAATCCTTTTCGGCTAATTCATCAAACAAATCCGAATGGATCAAGTGTACTTGTCGCAAATTAGGCTGCGTGGGGTCTGTAGCAGCTATAGAACGATGTTTGACTGTTTTACTCGAAAGGGCATCACCTTCTACACCTGAGCTTTCTATTAACGTAATTTTTCCGCA
>CAIXTT010000361.1 GCA_903922455.1 uncultured Bacteroidota bacterium
ACCAAGGTTGGACTGGAAAGGAAGTACACGGCTTCCGCGATTTAAGTGTTTTCATCTCGCATATTCGGCTAAGTCTTTTGATTGATGTAAGTATCGTTATGAGTTTGTATTATGCCAAAGAAGCGAATTCAAATATTGAAAGGCTAGGGTATGGAATTTTAATTTTATGGTGTTTTTACTTTTTGATTTTATTGCAATCGATCACTGGATTATTATTGCTTGCTCTATTATTCGCTGTAGCCATTGTTTTTTTTGGAATCAAGAAAAAAAATAATGGAGTTAAAATGGCGACCACTGTTTTGTTGTTGTTGATTCTTTTTGCTGGATGGAGAAGTTACGATGCTATTTTTGTTCAATCCATTCAACCGTATGAAGAAGCTTCTAATTATAAATTGAAAGTCACTGCACGTGGAAATGTTTATCAAAATGATTGGTCGAGGCAAGATGTGGAGGAAGGCCGATTAGTTTGGAGGCAGTATAACGAGTACGAAATGGATACTGCTTGGTCAACACGAAGCTCGCAAAGTGTATGGGATTTAGATCAACAAGGCCATATGCAATTAGTAACGTTGATGCGTTACCTTACATTTAAATATTTGACGAAGGATGCTGCAGGCATTCAGAAATTGTCGGAGGAAGATGTCCAACTTATTGAAAGAGGATTTCCAACTCCTGAATCGGAAGCAGGAAGAAATAGTATTCAATATCGTCTTAAAGAATTAGCATCAGAATACCGAAACTATCATTTCAGCAATGACGCTAACGGACATTCATTGGCGCAACGATTAGAATACTGGAAAGCTTCAAAAAATATTATTCAAAAATATCCGTTCGCCGGTGTAGGTACAGGAGATGTTCCTGATGCATTTCAAGAAATGTATAATGAAATAAATTCCAATTTAGCTAACGAGTGGAGGCTACGAGCACACAATCAGTACTTAAGTTTCGCTGTCGCCTTTGGATGGCCAGGATTATTATTTTTCATGTTCGTTTTACTTTTTTCTGTTCGATATGCCTGCCAACAACAAAATTATATTTACCTCGCTTTTCTCATCATTGCCATAGGGTCTTTCTTCAACGAGGATACGCTCGAAACACAAGCAGGAGTTACTTTCTTTGCCTTTCTAAATGCTATCTTTCTTTGGGGAAAGTTAAGTAGAGTCAATGGTTCCTAACAAATTGATTGGAGTGAAGAATTTTATTCCTCTTTTTATTTAGATGTTAGTCGCGCGACTTCGCGACTAGATGTTAGTAGTTCGTTTTTTCTTGTGTATTAACTGATCTGTTTTTTTCTATTTTCGTTTTGTCCTTCAGAACTAAAATAAAGTTTGCTAGAAGCCAGTTTAAGTAGCCAACAAACAGCGGCGATAAACCAGCTGCCAGTAACTGAGCATCTAGTAATCAACCGTCAGCAACAATAAATTAGTTAAAGACATCTTGCTATTAAACGTCATCCTAATACTTCCAATCACGATGCTGCGCGACACCAACCATCTCACGAAGCTTCGCGACACAACCATCCAACATCGTATTTCACCCTCCTAATACTTTTTTTCACCAATAAGCAACTATTCTTTACCATCTATTCCTCTCATTCCCTTCAAATCGACCGAAATTTATACCTGACTAATTGGCCGCGAGCTTCGCTATAATTGGTCCACTCCCCAATGGCAGACACAAATTCTCAGCAACTTATTGTAATTCAACAGTATCTGGATCAGGGCCAGACTGGCGAAGGGTTGAGTGAGTTGCTTGTTTTGTTGGCTCGTCAACCAGAGCATGGGAGGGCCCAAGCCATGTATGGTAAAATATTGATGCTGAACCTAAAGGACTATCAATCGGCAGAAGTAGCTTTCAAAATTGGGATGCGCCATGCAGCATCTTATCCTGACCTATATTACGATTATGGAGAATTGCTTTTACGGATGGAGAAAGGAACCGAATCGGTGGCTGTTTTAAATAAAGGGTTGGAAGTTCCTGGTATCGATAAAGACAAAATTTATAGTCTTTTTGGAAAGCTCTATGAACGTCAAGCCAAGTGGGAAGATGCTATTGAATATTACACAAAAGCAATTTTATATTCTTTATCCGATTTAACGGTGGTGGAGTACCGAAAAGATGTGGAAAGAGTAAAATTTAAAATGGGAATGTAATAGTCCCGCAGTAAACATTATTGGCAGCAAGAAAGTTGGCTGAGGCATCTCGATGCCAACCTATCAATTATTCAATATCGCTTTTATATCTGGCAAGAAATACAAATTACTTTTCATAATTTTTCCATCTTCACGGTAAAGAGGTTGTCCATTTTCATCGAGCTTACTCATATTGCTTCGATGAATTTCATTAAATACGTCAACAATTTTATGTTGTAATCCATGCGCGATAATGGTGCCGCATAGGATATAAAGTTTGTCGCCTAAAGCATCAGCAATTAATGTGATGTCTTTATCTTTCGCAGCTTCTAAATACTCATCGTTTTCTTCGGCCATTAAACGATGACGAAGTTCAATGATTTTATCCGTGATATTTACTTCTGGAGTTTCATGATAGTCGAGACCAAAGGTTTCGTGAAATGCTTTAACAGCGTCAAGTATGGATTGAAAACTTTGCATAGTAGTATGTTTTCCGTAAAAGTAAATAATTTTTTAATATTTCGAAAGTGGGTTTTATTGTCTTATTAAATTTCGACTTTTATTTTTAAAACTCCATTTAAACGCAACGATAGCTGCGTTTAGCAACGCTCGCAGCGTTTTTGCTAAATCAAGAAGAAAAGGATAATGAAATGAGCGTTGCACAGACTTCTGGGCTCAGCAATCCACCCAAGAAGTACAGTGCGTTGCACAGACTTCTGGGCTCAGCAATCCGCCAATTCCCTATCTTCGATCCCGTATTTATAATAAACGCAAAATCGTATGTGTGGCATCGTAGCAGTATTTGACATCAAAAACACCAGCACCGAATTACGTCCTCAAGTATTGGAGATGGCAAAAAAAATTCGTCATCGCGGTCCCGATTGGTCGGGGATGTATAGCAACGACCACGTGATCATGGCGCATGAACGTTTAGCAATTGTAGATCCATCTAGCGGTAAACAACCTTTGTATAGTGAAGACAAAAAGATTGTACTTGCCGTGAATGGTGAAATCTATAATCACATGGAGTTGCGTGCTGGATTTCCGAACTACAAATTTTTAACGGCTTCCGATTGTGAAGTGATCATCGCATTGTATCGTGAAAAGGGACCAAATTTTATTGAAGAGCTAAACGGAATTTTTGCTTTCGCTTTATACGACGAAGAAAAAAATACTTACCTCATCGCTAGAGATCATATGGGAATAATTCCATTGTATATGGGATGGGATAAGTTCGGACATTTTTATGTTGCCTCCGAGTTGAAAGCTTTGGAAACGATTTGCAATAAGATCGAAGAATTTTTACCCGGACATTATTTATACAGCGCAGAAGGTACAACACCGGTAAAGTGGTATCAGCGTGAATGGAATGATTACGAAAACGTAAAAAACAACACAAGCAATATTGAGGAATTAAAATTAGCACTTGAGCAGGCGGTCCATCGTCAACTGATGTGTGATGTGCCTTATGGTGTTTTGTTGTCTGGCGGATTGGATTCATCTATCATCTCAGCCATCACTAAGAAATATGCTGCTAAGCGAATTGAAAGTAAGGATACACAAATGGCGTGGTATCCACAGTTGCATTCTTTTGCTGTAGGATTAGAAGGATCACCCGATTTAGCAGCTGCACAGAAAGTAGCAGAACATATCGGATCCATACATCACGAAATACATTTCACCATTCAAGAAGGTTTGGATGCTATTCGAGATGTCATTTATCATTTGGAAACGTATGATGTTACTACCATTCGCGCATCAACACCCATGTATCTTTTAGGAAGAGTAATTAAGTCAATGGGAATTAAAATGGTATTATCAGGAGAGGGCGCCGACGAGATTTTTGGTGGCTACCTCTATTTTCACAAAGCTCCTAATGCACAAGCCTTCCACGAAGAAACCGTTCGTAAGTTAGGAAAGTTGCATTTGTATGATTGCTTGAGAGCCAACAAATCGTTAGCAGCCTGGGGTGTAGAAGGTCGTGTTCCTTTCCTCGACAAAGAATTTATGGATGTAGCGATGCGTTTAAATCCGGAAGATAAAATGGCGAAAGATGGGAAAATGGAAAAACATATTTTAAGAAAATCTTTTGAAGATCTATTACCCGAAAGTATTGCATGGAGACAAAAAGAACAGTTTAGTGACGGTGTAGGCTACGGATGGATTGACACGTTGAAAAAAATTGCCCATGAAAAAATTAGTGATGATGAATTAGCAAAAGCTAAATTCCGTTTTCCAGTGCATCCCCCGATGTCGAAGGAAGAATATCATTACCGGAGTATTTTTTCTGAACATTTTCCAAGCGAAACCGCGGCGGCCTGTGTTCCCTCTGTAAAGTCAGTTGCATGCAGTACTCCTGAAGCTTTAGCATGGGATCCTTCTTTTCAAAACATGAATGACCCAAGTGGTAGGGCAGTGAAAAGTATTCATAATAGTGGGTATAAGTAAAGTGGAGCCGAGACCAATAACAGATATAAGTTATTGTGAAATTTTACTCCCTTATTATTAATTTCTTCGAAAATCTCGCAGTTTAACTCAACCCAGCGTCTAAATATTTCGAGATTTACAAATCAAATTATATCGTGACTTCCGCTTTTGCCTACTGCATCGCTTTTGCTGTAACTTGTGCCTCCGCTAAAGTTTGTGCCTCCGCTAAAGCTTCAGCGACATGCGGTCAGCGACATGCGGTCAGCGACATGTGGTCAGCAGAGCAAAGCAAATAGGATCAAATCAAATTTTTTACAAACCAATACAAATTAAAATCTTCCTTTTCAAAAACAGATTTCAATTGATCTTTCAATTCTTTTATGTTCACATCTTTCATTCTTCCATACTGAATAAGTCGGTATGCTCTTTCAGCAATTAAACTGAGTCGATGATTCGCAGTAGCTGTTTTGGAATGTGCATGGATGGAGTCCAACAATTCTTCGATTCCTTCATATGCACTCGCGTTAGTTTTTAAAACAGGAATCACCCAATCACCTTGTGTAGGTCGTTCGTGTAATGTTTTGATGATGCCTACTGCAAAAAGATCTGAGCCCGCACGGTCCATTTTGTTGACTACGAAAATATCGCCAATCTCCATGATGCCCGATTTCAAAGCTTGTATTTCATCGCCCGCTTCAGGAACCAAAGTAACGACTACCGTATCCGCTAATCCTATTATTTCTACTTCACTTTGTCCAACGCCTACGGTTTCTATGAAGATGTAGTCGAAAGTAGACGCACGTAACACATCGCAAATTTCAAGAGTCTTGGCAGATAATCCGCCTAAAGCTCCGCGTGTCGCTAGTGAACGAATAAATACTTGTGGATTGGTAAAGTGCTCTTGCATACGCAAACGATCGCCTAATAAACTTCCATGTGTAAATGGAGAGGACGGATCTACGGCAATGACTCCAACAGTATTCGGATGTCCTTCAACGTTAGTTTTGGAACAAATAAGTTTGATGAGTGCATTGATCAGTGTACTTTTCCCAGCTCCCGGCGGACCAGTAATTCCAATTACTGGAGTGTTGCGAGTAAATTGCAAACTATGTAATAGTGTTTCATAACCTGGTTGATCGTTTTCTACCCAAGTGATGGCACGTGCAATACTACGTCGATCGCCTGTTTTGATACCTTCTAAGAGTTGTGCTATTTCCACCTGACGAAAGTACTAAGTTAATAGTAGCAATCGAATTGCAGATTTTCGTTTTTTATCATCTTTGTAAGGTTAAGACTTGAAGAAAATGCTTATTAAATCTTTGATTATCAAGCAAGTTTTTTGAAATGGTTTTAAAAAGGATCACCCGCCACTCTTCAACCATGCTTTTGACTAATTTTGCTTTCCTCATGAGGTTTCTTCTTCGGAAGAATGAAAAGGGAATACCGTGTAAATCGGTAACAGTCCCGCTGCTGTAAACGATAGGTTAATAACTTGCAAAAATAGAGTCACTGTTTTTTAGGAAATGGGAAGGCCAATTGCAAGTATCGTAAGTCAGAAGACCTGCCTAGTGAATGAGTTTCAACATCTTCGGAGAGAGATAAAGAAACAGCATTGTGCGAATGGTTCGTGCAACTGTTTTCTTTTCTTCTAGTAGCAGTACAATGCGCATTCTTCTTTTAATTCTCTTATTGTTTTCTATGCCCACCTTAGCTCAGCGAGATTCGAGCGTATGGTTGAGGGTAGTAGATATTCAATCGCGTCGCTTCGATTTTTCGGATGCATCGATGTCTGCTCAAACTATCGACACTTCAACACTCAGTAAATTAAATGCAACCACATTAGCGGATAGGCTTCACCGTGAGTCGGCGCTGTTTGTGAAATCTTATGGATCTGGGAGTTTATCAACTATAAGTATAAGAGGAACCGGTGCAGCACATTCTGCTGTATTGTGGAATGGAATTTCGCTTAACTCCCCCATGCTCGGATTGTATGATTTTACTTTATTGCCGATGTTTTTATTGGATGATGTAAAAGTACAAGCTGGAGGAAATGGTCCTTTAGTAGGAAGTGGAGGTGTGGGTGGCGCTATATTTATGGATGCAAACCTCGATTTTAGAAAACGAATGCAAGTAAAATTATTTTCTACTTTCGGTAGTTTTGGACAGATGCAAAATGGAGTGGCGATAGAAGGGTCGAATGGAAAATTAATTTCTAAAACGAAGTTTTACAATCAAATTTCAAAGAATGATTTTGAATTCAAAAATCCAGAAGGGCTACGAAAAACCCAATCGCATGCAGATGTAAATCAGGTAGGTATCACGCAAGATTTAAGTTACGGTACTGAAAGTAATCATGTGGATGTGCATGGATGGTTTTTGATGAATGAAAGAGAAATTCCAGCGCTTAGTCTCGCACAATCGAGTGCACAAACGCAAGACGATAACTCATTTCGTTTGGCAATGAATTGGTCGGTGATAAAACAAAAATGGTTTTGGAATGTACGTGGAGGATTTAATCAAGAGGAAATACTTTATGTTGATCCTGCAGCCCGACTCAATGAATTCAGTAGAGCCATAAATTTTCAATCGGATTGGGAGTTGGGATATGTCATTACTCATCAATTAAAAATGATGACTCAAATCGCTTGGTACGATGGACAGGCAAAAGCGCCAAGCTATGAGAAGCAAGTTGATCAGCAACAAATTTCATTGGGTGCAAAACTAATTTGGGAAGGACGAAAGTTATATGTCAATGGAGCTATTCGGCAAGGTTATTTTGATGGGAAGGTGATTCCGTTTTTACCTGCATTAAGCATGCGATATCAATTCTTGACTTCACTTTCTGCTCGAGCAGATATCTCAAGAGTATATCGCGTTCCCACTTTAAACGATCGCTTTTGGGTGCCAGGAGGAAACAAAAATTTGATACCAGAAAAAGGATTTTCGTCCTCGTGTGGAATAGTATGGAATCAGAATATTAATAATATATCTTTCGGAATTTCGGCAGGAATCTTTTTTGCACAACTCAACGAAGCTATTGTTTGGTTGCCGGGAGCGAATGGAATTTATTCAGCTCAAAATATTCATGAGTTAGAAAACAAAGGATTTGAAGGTGGAGTGAGTGTAAAGTATCAAGTTAAATCATGGTCTTTTTCTGGAAATGTAAATACCAATTTTGTTTCTTCGGTCATTACGGCATCGGATCCTTCCTATGTTTCGGCCATTGGAAAGCAATTAATTTATACACCTGAACTGCAATATCGTTCTCAATGGAGTATAGCCTACAAAAATTTAGAGTTGCGTTACCATCATAATTACACCGGCTATCGGTATACTACTGTTGACCATTCTCATTTTTTAGATCCTTTTGCATTGGCTGAAATCCATCTTGCTTGGACAGATAAAATTAAAGCTACCCAATTTGCATTATCTGCAGGGATTAAGAACCTGTACAATGAAAATTACCAAGCCATTGCATGGAGACCGATGCCGGGGAGGTCTTTTCATACTGGAGTATTGTTTACTTTTGGAAAATAATGAATCGTTTCTTCTCTAACCGATATTATCATTTAGGTGTAGGCCTAATCGCCATCCTAGCCGGTGTGAAAATCTGGATGCAACCTGCTAGCAATCTTAAAATGCAAATTTTAGTTGCCGTTGTAATCTTGTTAGTAGTTGCAAGAAGTATTTATCGTTTTTGGAAATTGTGATGGTTACTTGGGGTTAAGATTTTCTCAACTATTAAATTCACTTCGGATATTGTTTAAGCTTCTAGCTTCTGGTTTCTGGCTTCTGGCTTCTAGCTATTGTGCTTCTAGCAGTTGAATTCTTGGTGCAAGACTTGGTAATTTGCTAATAGATTTATCTTTTGTGAATTTTTGTGTTCTTAATTGTAAATAGTGTAAAGAAAAAGTTTAATCAATATAATTAATACTTTCCACGAGTGAAAAACTAGCAGCCAGAAGCTAGCAGCTTATTTCAACAACGTATTTTAACCACTATTCACACAGAAAATTTCTGCGAAACAACTTAAATATAATTCTTTTGATTGAAACAATATTGTATTTTTACAAATCTTACAGTAACTAGCCTTACCATCAAAAAATGACCCATTACAACCCAAAAGATTGGCTTACGTTTATATTTAGATTTCAGAAGTCAGATACCTTTCGGAAATTAATTCCGATGATGATTCTAATTGCATTCTATTCTGGTGCCATTGCCTATTTGGAAATTGAATATTGGAAATTGTCTGATATGAGCCATGTTAAAAATATCACTGTTATGCACACAACAGTTGGTTTCGTGCTGTCGTTGATGCTTGCTTATAGAACGAATACGGCTTATGATCGTTGGTGGGAAGGAAGGAAATTATGGGGCTCATTAGTCAACAACAGTCGAAATTTGGCTATTAAATTAAACGCTTATTTGAGTGATGAAGATGATCGCAGTTATTTCAGAAAATTAATTCCAACGTTTTCAGAGGTCCTTGCCAATCATTTGATGAATGAAGAAGTGAGTTTGATGTTGTTTGAAGGTTTCGATTTGGAGATAGATCATCATAAGCACAAACCCAATCAAGTAGCCAGTTTATTGTTTCAAAGAGCTAACAATTTGTATAGGGCTGGAAAAATTACAGGCGAGCAGTTTATTATTTTAAGTGCCGAATTGCAATCGTTCACCGACATTTGCGGAGCCTGCGAACGAATTAAAAACACGCCTATCCCTTATTCGTACAATGCGTTCATTAAAAAGTTTATTTTCTTTTTTGTGATGACATTACCTTTTGGATTTGCATTTAATTTGGGTTACCTAGTGGTTCCAGTGGTTGTTTTTATTTTTTACGTATTGGCCAGTTTGGAATTAATAGCGGAGGAAATTGAAGATCCATTTGGTAGAGATGCTAACGATTTGCCAATAGAAAAAATATCATCAAACATCAAAAAACATATTGAGGAGATTCTGTAGTTTCTGTAGATGGAGATTTTGTAGCATATTATTATCGCTTCGTATTTTGACAAGCTTCTAGCTACTAGCTGCTAGATTTTTCAGTAAAAAACCTTTGCGGGGTTGTGATAAATATTGTTTAACAGGTTGCAGCTTTAATACAATGAAAGCTGAATAGTTCAATGGTAATAAATCATTAATTCGTATAAGCTGTAGAACAAATCCCGAAGGGATGACATGATTATAGAAAATGAATCAGCGCCCCACACCCAAAACACCGCTGGGGTGACATGGTAAAGCCGCAATATTGCAATCGGATTGCCACCGAAAAATATATTTGAAACCTAAAATGATTTGGATTCTATCCTGCTTGCTTTGCTCCGCTGACCTATTGTGCCTATAGTGTTAAATTTTTTTATCAATGGAATAAACTCTAAAAACCAACAATCAGCCAGAAGCTAGCAGCCAGAAGCTCAACTCCTATAGCGTACTACAATTAATATTTACAAATAAATTCCTGCGTAAAAAAATTAACGTACCAACGAAACCTTCCCTGTAAACTCTAACGGTGCCGGCTGTCCGTTGTACACTTTAAATAAATAAACGTATACACCTTCGGCACAAACATCACCATAATTTTGATAAGTGCCATCCCAACCTTTGCTTAGGTCGTTCGACTCAAACATCAACTTGCCCCAGCGATCAAAAACTTTAAGATTAGCGTACGTAATTCCGATGCCATAACCCGTAAAGAATTCATTGTATCCATCGTTGTTTGGACTAAAAGCGTTTGGTACGTAGAAAGAGGTTTCTCCTCTTACAATAATTTCGTTGTAGAATGTATCTACACATCCTTCGTTGCTGATAACGATTAATTCAACTACATAGCGGCCTGTATCTCCATATATGTGTTCGGGTGACCAATCATTTGTTCCGATGGTATTATCTCCAAAATCCCAATGTGATGTTACAGCTCCACTGCTGCCGTTTAAAAATTGAACGGTAGGATGTAATATGCTTACCTCTTGTGGTTCGCTAGTATAAAATGCAGTCGGCAACGGCCAAACTGTAATGATATTATTCTGTGTTAACTGACTTTCACATCCATAAATATCAGTAACAAACAAACTCACATCGTAAGTGCCGTCTTCTGTATAGGTGTGTGAAATATTTTTCCCGTTTCCATTATTTCCATCTCCAAAATTCCATACATAGTTAGCACCGTTGGTAGTAATACTGGTAGAGGAGAAATTCACCGTTACTGGATTACATCCTTTCTGATCGATAGGTGTGAAGTTTACAATAGGCAATGGATGAACAATGACCAAATGTTGTGTGGATGGTTCTAAAACAGTACATCCATCACTTAAACTCACTGCATAAATAAAAGTAGAATCGGGACTAGAATTAAATCCGTTAACATTGGTTCCAATAGCATTCCAAGTATATGTATAAGGGCCACCGTTACCACCAGATGCATAAGCAGCCAATGTTGTACTTTCTCCTTCGCAAATGGAATCTTCAGTAACTGTCATGTTAATGGAAAGAGCAGGAAATACGAACACGGGAATATTAGAAACTATTTCAGTACATCCATTCGCATCGGTTACTATAACAGAATAGGTATTATTTACACTTGGATTTACGGATATGTTGCTTGCTGTATTGTTCGTGTTCCATAAATAGGAATATCCAGCTGTGCCACCACTTACTATTGCCACTAAGCTGGTGGATTGTCCAATGCAAATCGTATCAGGGTAATTCACGCTGGCTTGTAATGCAGGAGGCTCAATAATTGTAAACGTACTATCGAAAGGACATAAATGCGCATCTAAAATTTGTACCGTGTAAATGCCCTGAGGAATTGTTGAAATCACATTGGAAACAGAACCATTGCTCCAAGAATAAGTATAGGGTCCAACACCACCACTGGCGGCGATATTAATAGAAGCACTACTCATTCCAAAACAAGGAATTCCATTCACAGTAGGTTGGATAGCTATCGCAGTGGGCTGCGTTACTTGAATCGTTTGATTGGAAGTACATCCATTCACATCCGTAACTATCACCGAGTAATTTCCCGCAATTAAATTTTGGAGAGTAGCGTTGGCACTTCCATTCGACCATTGGTAAGAGTACGGAGGTATACCACCATTAGAACTTACTGTGGCTTGTCCATCGTTTCCGCTAAAGCAATTCACATTCGTAATAGCTGAAGGATTAAATGCAAGCAACGAAGGTTGCGAAATATTTACAGAGCTAGTTGAAGTACATCCTTTTGCATCTGTTAATACGATGGTATAATTTCCAGCAGTTAAATTTGTATTGTTCGTTGTTGTAATTCCGTTCGACCATAAATATTGATACGGTGATGTTCCGCCATTCGCAGCATACTGTGCAGCTCCATTGGATCCGCCGAAGCAAGAAACCATAGTAGCTGAATTTTGTGTTAATGCTAAAAGTGTAGGTTCAGTGATGGTTGTACTTTGCACTTCGGTACATCCGTTTAGATCCGTGATGATAACAGAATAAGTTCCAGCAGATAAATTATTCGCTGTAATTGTATTCGCACCGGACGACCAAGTGTATGCATAAGGACTTGTTCCGCCAAGTGCATTAGTATTTGCACTTCCATCGTTACCACCGAAGCAACTCACCATTTGTAAAGGTTGTGTAGTTGCACTGAGCACTTGTGGTTCCTGAATGGTGAATACATCCGCATCCGTACACCCAAAGTTATCCGTTACAGTTACTGCATAATTCCCCGCGTTTAATCCGTTTGCAGAAGGAGTAATACTACCATTCGACCATGCATAATTATATGGAGCACTTCCGCTACTCACTTGCACCTGTGCGCTACCGTTAGCTTCTCCAAAACATAATGCGTTCGATGTTGAAATGTTATCGATACTCGGACCGGGAAGTCCATTCACGACTAAGGTCGAAGAAAGTGTGCAACCATTCGCATCACTCACCGTTACTGTATAATTACCAGTGTTAAGACCAGTTGCAGTATTTGTATTTTGTCCGTTATTCCAATTGTATGAGTAAGCTCCAGTTCCTCCTGAAATTTGAACCTGTGCGCTACCGTTAGATGCGTTACATTGTGTAGGCGTTATACTAGGAATACCTGCTAGTGGCGTGGGTTCTAAAATAACAACTACTTGTTGTGTTATGCAGCCATTCACATCGGTCACCGATAAAGTATAATTTCCAGCAGCTAATCCTGCTGCTGATAATGCGTTCCCTCCTGAGGGTAACCAGTTATAATTGAATGGGCCATTTCCTCCAGCTATAACGATACTCACACTTCCATTTGAATATCCATTACAAGTTGCAGGATTAACATTGGTTACCGCTAACGTAGCCCCACCTGCATTACTAATGTTTGTTGTGTTAGAGATGATACATCCATTCACATCGGTGATGGTTACGGAATAATTGCCACTCATTAAAGAATTTATCGAGTTGGTACCCGATGCTCCATTAGACCAATTATAGTTATAGCCACCGGTGCCTCCTGCAACCACTGCTGTAGCTGTTCCGTTTGCCAATCCGCATGTTGTTTGTTGTGTATTTAATTGCAATTGCAATGCAGTCGGTTCATTAATCTGAATCAGAGTATTCGTTACACAACCATTCACATCGGTGACAATGGCTGTATAATTTCCAGCAACAAGTCCAGTGGCTTGTGTTGCATTTCCTCCTGATGGAATCCATTGATAAGTGAATGGG